>DAOSOK010000025.1 GCA_035373905.1 Candidatus Ozemobacteraceae bacterium
AATCAGTCAAATGTCCGACGGAAAACCGCTTGGGTACTCAAAGTGAGAATTGCTGAACCAAACTCGAACCTGCGTTTGCAGGTGAGGGTTTGAACCGGGTGTGCGTAGGGGCGGGTTTGAAACCCGCCCTGCAGAACATCTATTTTGTGAAAGTGATGGATTCGAAGAATTCTTTCACCCAGGGTTCGTCGCGGGCGGGCTGGTCGGTGGCGATGTTGACCTGGTAGTAGCGGTTGGGGGTGACGGCGTAGTAGTTGGTGAAGACGCCGGCTGCGTCCTCGACGACGAACCATTCCGTTCCACCCATCGTCACGGGTTTCGGGGCGCCCAGGCCGAGCATGGCGTAGACCTTCATATCGGCCGGGATGCGCTCGGCGAGCAGGCGTTCGCGATCGGCTCCGGGCACGTCGAAGGCTTTCACCGTAACCATCCAGCTGTCGCGCATGACGTGGCCCTTGATGAAATACCCAACGCCGATTCCCGGCCAGACGACCTTGTCGGCCCGCGAGAAGCACTCGGGAACGGTAAACGCGAAGCCGCCCTCCCTCGACTCGACCCGGTCGCCCTTCGTCGGACTTTTCGATTTCGTGACCTCGGCGTCGGAGATCGGTTTCAGTGCAGTGTTCGTATACGCCGGCACAAAGGCGGTGAAGACGGAAACGCCTTCCACATTCTTGTCAGCGCCGTATCTGAACTCGAGGCCGATGCTCGTCACGGCCTTGACCCCGCCCCAGTCCTTCGCGGCTGAACGGTAGAAATACGTTTCAGACCGGCCGTCGTTCACGGTCATGTCCGGCTTGCGGTAGACCTGCCTGACGCGGGATTTCGGCGTGCCGATGCCGACGCCGCGGCTCGTCATGACCCGGGTTCGTTTCGCGCCGAAAAGATCGATGCGTCCGACGGCGGTCGCATCCATGAACGACTGGGTGACGAGCGCGTCGTCGCCGTATTTCTGGTACTCGGCGAACTTCGGCGAGACGGACGTCGAGAAGAAACTCTCTGCCCGCGCGAGCGGGTCGCCAAGCCGGAGCCAATTTTCCCCGACCAGGATGCCGGCTTCCTCGGGAACGATCAGCAGGGGCTCGTCGGCCGGCGCGGCTTTCCACTCCGGCGGCGACGGGTCGGCAGGCGGAACGTAGGACGAGTAGTCCTTGAGCGACTTCTGGAGCGCCTCCGGGTTGTCGTCGGCACGCAGGGCCCGACGAAGGACGATCTCGGGCATCTCGAAGGATGGCAGAGGCGTTTCCGGCTTTTTGTGCGGGTCGGCGAGGTAGTTCACAACGTCCTGCGGCGTCGGGCGGTCGTACAAGACGACAGGGTGGGTGACGATCTTCCCGTAGAGATCATAATCGAGCCACGCCGTGCCGTTATCGCCCCATTCCGTGCCCCAGGAGTTGTACAGCTTGAGGGCGTGGCGTTTGTCATCATACCCGACGATGACGAGGTAGTGGACCGAATCGATCGTCGTGTCGGTGATCTTCTTCAGGATCGGATTCTTTTTGTTCAGTTTATAGAACTCAGAATATATATCCATCGTGCAGACGACGGGGTCGCCGCCGGCGAGGATCGCCTTGAGCGTCGGAATATCGCCGTACGGCAGGCGCCGGAAGGTGAGGTTGCGGAAGGCGCGCGCGAATGTGCGCAGGTCTTCGGACGGCACCGTCTCGTCATCGGGAATATACGGAAAGAGCGAGAGGGGAACGCAACCGACGTCGATCGAGAGGAAGAGGGCGTTGTGGTCGCGGAACCCGTTCTCGTCAGGGCTCTTGTATAACAGATTCGTGATGAACGTCGGGCTGAAGATGTGATTCGGCCCGTAGTTCCAGCCGTGTTCGAGTTTCTCGTGGTAGCTCTTCACCGCGTAAGCCACCGCCCAGCCGGGGCATGTGTTGTCGAACTGCTTGCCGACCGGAGGAAAGTCGGGCGAGAGGTCGACGGCCGGCGGCAGGTTCACGTCGGGCTTTCCCGACAGCGTCGTGAACTTCCGCACCATCCGGACCTCCTGGATGGCCAGGAATTGTTCGTCCGTCATCGGCACCACGCCGGTGAACTGGGTTGCGGAAGCGGTTGCGCCAAAGGCGGGCATGCCGGGAGCGAGCGGGAGAACCGCCAGTGCGACCGCAAGAAACGCCGTTCGAACCGTTGAACTCATGACAGCCGTCACATTCCTCTCATCCGGATGAGTATATATCAGTATCTACGCATGCGCAACCGCGCGTGAAAAAGCCGTACGCAATGAAAGGGCGGTTCTCGGGTCAGAGTTCTTCCGCGGCCTGAGTTTCGGAGTCGAAGATCGTCGACAGGCCGGAGAGGCCGGTGACCTGGAAGACGTCGCGATACAGGTCTGACACGCCGACGAAGCCGAGGGCGGCCTTGTGGGTCGCGGACAGGTCTTCGGCGACCTCGAGCAGTTTCGTGATGCCGGGACTGTTGATGACCGTCACCCCGGCGAGATCGATCAGCACCTTTCGGGAGCCACGATCGACGGCTTCCAGGAGAAACAGCCTGAGCCTCTCGCAGGTCTCGCCGTTGAGGTACCCGGCCGGGCGAACGATATATATATCACCAGATATTACGAAAGAAAATGCGTTCTCTGTCATCCTTCGACTATATGCTGGGGTGGATGTGAAAGTCAAACATCGAACAGGGCGGGAATGACATACGGGGCTGGTGTAGGGGCGGTTCGCGAACCGCCCCTACGGAAGCATGGCGATCGTCTTCGTGGGGAAGGGTTTCTGGATATCTGTGATTCGGTTGTTGGAAAACTGATGCGGTCCTTTGACAAGTTGTGCGGAGTTCTCTACTCTGAGAAAAACGAGTTTCGACCGAACGGGCGGATGAGAACGTTTTTATCAAAACTGCTGGTGATCTTCATCTTCGGATTTCTCCCGGCGGTCTCGGGGTATATCGCCGTCGGGAAGCTTCTCGAACATGGGGCATCCTCGCGGGTCGACCGACTCGGGAACCGGCTGCGGGAGCGGCTGATCCGGATCGCCGACGCCAGTTCGGACGAGAGTTTCTATTTCACGGTTTTCAACCGCCTGTTTTCGACCATGCGCGCCAGCTCCGGGAACGATGATTCGTCGCTCTCCGCGAATATCGAAAGCGTGCGCAGGCTTTGCGGTGGAGACGTCTCGGTCTTCCGGTTCGATGGGAACGGGGAGTATCTTCCGATTCCCCGATACGCTCCGCCCAACCGATATATCGTGGGCAAAATATGGGACATCCTCGCGGAAACGGCTGCATACCGCGAAGGCGACGAGCAACGATTGCAGAAAAAGATCCAGACGCTCCTCGGCTCAGAAGCAAACGCCGGCGGCATGAAGAAGAGCGAGGGACAGCCGATCAGCCTGAAAAAATCGGGAACGAGCGGCTATTTCTACTGGCGCCGATTCACGCCGCGAAGCAAGGCCGGCATCGCGATCGTCGCGTTTCCGATTCTGAAAACCCACCAGATTCTCGCGCGGCTTCGCGGAAGAACCGGTCCGATGGGCCCGGGAGATTTGAAACTGGCCTACTGGAGCCATGATTCGAACAAGCCTCTTTTCATTTCGGGGTCCGAGGCGAGGTTCTCCATCGTCCGCGACAGCATGGAAAAGAGTTCCGTCGAGACGCTCGTCGAGAACGGCCGTATCTGGAGCCACCTGACGACGGTCTCCGGGGTCTTCCTCGCGTCGTTCCCTCTCGGCGATGCCGGCAAGGGGGTCGGGCACGGCATGCTGAACCTGCTCATGACGCTCGTCATGGGGCTTCTGCTGATGTTCCTGTTCCGGCCCGAGTTCGATCTGAAGCGGATATACCTGAAAATCGGCAACAAGCTTCTCGCCATCCTCCTGGTCGCGATCGCCTTTCCGACCGTCTGCCTTCTGCTGGTGGGCGTCATCGCGATCGACGCGCACGAGCGCGTCCTGCTTACGCGCTTGAAAAAAGACCAGGTCGTCCGGCTTTCGGCGATCGAGGATGATTTCAGAAGCGAGTCGAAAGTATTCGCCGAGAATTGCCGGGCGCTGCTCGGAAAAAGCATCGAATCCTGGTCGCCGGAATCGTTCGCGGCGCATTGCGCGAGTCTGATGGAGGCGGGAGAAGCGGTCAGAATCGAACTGCGGGCGCTCGATGGCGAGCCGCTGTTCATACGTGATACGGGGGGCTGGTTCGCCGGTCTCGAGAAAACACAGGATGCCTACAGCAGGCATCAGATCAACAAGACGCTCTCGGACCGGCAAAAGCGTGAAGGAATCCCGCTGAAGCGGCCACTCGACAACTTTCTGTCGGATGCGTTCGAAACGGAAGGCTTCGGGTTTGAAAGAATCACCAGGGCGCCCGACACCGTTCATTCGTATAAAGTCGGCCTGAACGAGATGTTCTGGTATTGGTCCCCGATCGACGTTCCCGGCCACCCGGCCGCCATGCTGAACATCTTTCAGGCGAAAAACCTCGCGCGCGCCAGGTTTCTGCAACGGGTAGTGCGAAGGGCCGATCCCGACCTCGGTATTCTCGGCGCCTACGATGAGAACCGTCGGCAATGGCTGAATCCGACCATCACGAGACTGGCCGACGTCGATGCCGCGATGCGGGCGGCGATTCTCGAAGGAAAGCCGCGTATGCAGACGATTGCCGGGAAGAACCGTCGATATCACGCGCTGGCATTTCCCGGCACGGTTCTTTCACCGTTCAGCATGATCGTCCTGACCGACGAACGGCTCATCGGCGACAGGATCCGGGCCATGCATCTCTCGCTTGCTCTCGGCATGCTCGCCATTTTCGCCGTGGCGATCGCGATTGCCCGGCTTCTGACGCAGGCATTTCTCGTGCCTGTCCTAGAGTTGGACCGGGGAATGCAGAGGCTCCAGCAGCATCGCTCGGATGCCGCGGTATCGATCGAAGCCGGCGACGAGTTCGGCGAACTGGGCGTTTCGTTCAACCGGATGGTCGAGGATCTCAAGGAGATGAACCTCGCCAAAACCATCCAGGAGTCGCTTTTCCCACAGCAAAAGCAGGACATCCCCGGATACGGCATGGGCGTCTTCAATCTCGCCGCCACCGACCTCGGCGGCGATTACTGCGATTACGTCCGGATCGGCCCCGACCGGTTCCTGTTCCTGATCGGCGACGTCAGCGGCCACGGCACCTCGGCGGCGCTGTGCATGGCGATGGCTAAGGCGGCCGTTTTCAAGGCCGGCCGCGAAGGGCTCGCGTTTTCCGAGATTCCGAAAACCATTTCCTCGCTGCTGCTGCGGATTCTGCGGCGCAAGAAGATGATGACGATGCTGTTCGTGCTGCTCGACACCGCCACCGGCACTCTTGAAATGATCAACGCCGGCCACAACTGGCCCGTCATCGTGCGTCGCGACGGCAGACTCGAGGAGTTCAAGATCATCGGCCTGCCGCTCGGCGTGCGCGAATCCGTCAAGAAAGAGCAGGTTCAGACGGCCGTTCTCGAGCCGGGCGATTTCCTGTTCGCCTACACCGACGGACTCCCCGAGTGCCATGACCCGAAAGGCAACCAGTTCGGCCACGAAGCCATGTATCTGGAGTTGTCGAAACTCGCGGGGCTCGGGCCGGAGAAGGTGATCGCTCGCATGGAAAGCGTGTTTCGGCAGTTTCTGGCCGGCGGTGCCCAGCAGGATGATATGACCATACTGGTGGTCAGGCGCGACCACGCCGTTCCGGAAAGGAGGAGCGATGACTGCTGACATCGCGTCTCCCGCCTCGCGTCCGAAAGGCTCTCTGCTGAGCCGCCTGGCCGGCATTCTGCTTCTGCTCGTCATCCCGACTGCGACGGCGTGGGTTTTCGGCAACGCCGTCATCGCGCAGAAGCTGGCCGACCAGAAGGCTGCGGCGGTCGGCCTTCCAGACGCACTCCCGGCACCGGGAGACGTGGCCGGCCGCCTGGATTCACACCAGGCGAAAGCGGCATTGAATGCGTTCGTGCTCTTCCTGGGCCTCCTTCTCGTCTTGGTTGTCAAGGAAACCGACTTTGGAAACCGGTTTCGCATCGTTTCCGTCCGGTACAAGCTTATCGGCCTCCTCCTGTATGCCGTTATTCTGCCTATCTCCGGGCTTTTGTTCTTCGGCTGGAAATACGTGGCGGAGTTCAGGGAACTCCTGGTTCAGGAGGCATACATCGCCTGCCAGGCGAGCATCAACGACGTCGAAAACGGCTTCGAAAAGGAAAAATCCAGGCTGCTTCAACGGTTCAGATCGTATCGGAATATGCCGGAACTCCAGGCGGATCCCGGATCGTTGTACAAGAAATTTCGCGACCTGGAGCGGAACAAGCAGATGACGTGGATCGAAGTGCGCGATATGAACGCCAACGTTCTGCTGACCACCCAGTCGGACAAGTCGAACAAGCTTTCCATCATCTGCAAGGCGATCGCCCGGCTCGGCATCACCCGGTTCCTCGGCCATCGGCTTGCGATGATGGCGCCCCAGAGACTCAACGCATCCGAAGTGCTGATCCAGGAGTTTTTCGAAAGCCCGCTCGGCGGCTGGGGCAGGGTGTTCGAAAGCCCCAACGAACTGCACAGGGCCAGTTTCGCCGGCCAGGACATTCTGTATTACTGGGACGTCTTTCAAGAGACGGATATCAAACCCGCCTACCTCGTCGTGGATCTGCACATGAAGTATGCGGTCAGATCATATCTCCTCGAATCTCTCGACAAGCGCATTTCGAGCGGTCACGGCGCACTTCGCATGCTGGCCTGGTCGATTCCCTTCAAGACGTTTCTCCAGGAGAAGCCGCCGGAAGACGCGACGATCAAGCAGTTCGTCGATCGCGTCATTCTCGCGAACGCGCCGCTGAATGCCGCCATCCGCTGGCAGAACGACGAATGGCTGGCCGTCGGCACCCCGGGGAAGAAGCTTCCCGAGAGCGTTCTGCAGAGCCTGTACCCGGTTGGCGAAATCGACCGTCAGATCGCGGCCATCAGGTCGGATCTGTTCTGGGGCGTCATTCTCGCGGTGATCATCGCGGTTCTGATCGGCATGCTGTTCTCGCACACGCTCATCAGGCCCGTCGCCAACCTGATGGGCGGCGTCCAGGCCCTGCGCCGTCGCGACACCTCGCACCGGCTCGAGATCCTCCAGAACGATGAGCTCGGAAAACTCTCGGCGCGGTTCAATGCCACCAGCGAAACGCTGGCCGACGTGATCTACGCCAAGGACATCCAGGCGCTGATGATTCCGGAGAAAGCGCCGGAGATCAAGGGATATGCAGCCGATCTGATCAACATTCCCGCTGCCGATCTCGGAGGAGATTTCTGCGATATTCTCCCGGTCGGGCCGGACAAATGGCTGATGGTGATCGGCGACGTCACCGGCCACGGCGTCAGTTCGGCGCTCGTGACGGCGATGACGAAGACGATCGTCTCGGAATACGCGCGGAAAGAGCAACTGGAACTGAGCGACATGCTCGCGTGCCTGAACGACATGCTCTATAGCCAGTTCCAGCGCAAAAAATGCATGACGTTCTTCGCGGCGATGCTCGATACGCGCGACGGGACAATCGAGTGCGCCGCCGCGGCTCATCCCCTTCCGCTCCTTTTCCGCGGCGGGCGACTCGAGGCGTTTCCGAAAATCGGCTGCCCGCCCCTCGGGTTCAGCCAGGATCGGAAGGAGTTTCCCCGGACGACGATCATGCTCGAGCCCGGCGATTGCCTGGTCCTGTTCACCGATATCCTGATCGAGCTGCATGACAGAACGGGAAAGCCGCTCGGAACGAAAGGCTTCGCGGCCATCTGCGAGAGACATGTCGCGCTCGAACCGGCCGCCATGCGCGCCCGGATTCTCGAGGACGTGACCGCCATCGGGGGAAGCGAACTGGACGACGACCTGACCATGATCGTCCTGAAACGGGGAACCGCCGTCGCGACGGCTTCCTGAAGCCTGCGGAATCCCTGCCGTTCGCCCTGCGCCTGTTCAAGGGCGAGAACGTTCGTGCTTCGACGGGCTCAGCGGGAACGGGAATGTGAAATCGTCTGTTGTCGTGCTGGCTAATGGGTGATCGGGAGATAGGCACTGACGGCGGCGCGGTTTTCCGGAAGGCTCTGGAGGTAGACGAAGCGCCTGAAGCCCTGTTCTTCCCTGTTGTTGGGGGGCGTGCCGACCTCGAGGCCCGTCAGCATGACGACGGTGTTGCGGGGAGGGACGGTCAGTCGCCTGAACTCGAGCGAGATCGTCCGGTCGGGAAAGAGAACGTGCTCGCGCCCGCCGGCGGTTCTCGAGACGCCCAGCCGGTTGTCGGTCATTCTATAGTATATCGTATCTATTCCGGCGGTTGCGCCGCTCTCGTCCCATGTCAACCGTTCGAGAATCAATTCGCCCTTCGCCAGGTCCTCGTCGGTCGAGAGGATTGTCTTCGCCTGCCCGAGGTCTTCGAGGAGCTGGCCCATCACGATGTCGGCTGCGAGCAGGTTCGTCAAGTGACCGGTGCCGGAACGGAACGAATGCATCGCACCGACCGTCATCCGGCTTATGACGAGGATCAATAGGGCCGAAATGGCGACAGAGGCGACTGTCTCGACGAGCGTGAGGCCGCGCGATGTATGTCGCATCGTATTATTTCGGTGCATATACGAGTCCCGTCAGTTTCAGACTTCTCGGTCGCGTTTCGGCCGTCCATGTCACGACAGCGGTGACGGAGCGATACCGGCAGGGCCACTCCGAATTGCCAGTTTCTATCGGTTTGACGATCAGTTTCCGGGAGAATCTGGTCGAGTCGATGGAGGTCTGCACGCCGCCGATGTCGATCGACGGATAGTTTAGTCCGTCGTCGCCGGTTTCCTCGAGGCCTTCGAATCCGCGGGCCATCGCGTAATCGACGAGTTCAGACGCATACTGCCATGCCATGGCATCGTCTCGGGTTTTCATGGTGCCCACGTTCGTTCGGGAGAAAAGCCAGAGGATCGGAAGGAGGCCGACGGCCAGCACGAAAGCCGCCACCATCAGCTCGGTGAATGAGAACCCCAATCGTTGGCCCGCGTTTCTCTTCATTTCAGCTCCTGTGGATACTGGTCGAAACAGTAACTGAGCAGACCTTCGTCGCCGGAGCGTTTGTCGTTTCCGGCAGGCAGGGCGGCGAGGGGGGAGAAATACGTGAGTTCCGTCCCCTTGAACCCGGCGGCCTCGTCGCGGCTGGACACGAGTTTTTTCATGGCCAGGGCCCCCCTGATCGATTTCGGGGGGCGCCGGAAGAGGACCCGGCCCTTGCCTGGCTTCTCGGAGTCGGCGATGACGGATGCCTGGACGGTATCGCCGGGATTGCAGTCGAAGATGACGTTCCCGTCGCGGGCGATCAGATAGAGCAGGCAGTTTTCCTTTTCGAGGTGCGGGGTAATCTTCGCGGAAATGACGATATCGCCGTGCTCGACGATCAGTCCCGCGCCGGATTTGTAGGTGAGAGGCCGGTCGATCCGGATGTCCGAGGCGAACGTCACCCATCCGTTCACGGCGAGCGCGTCGTTGAACAGGAGGTTTTGCTTCTTCAGGAACGCCGCGGCGTCGGTGTCGCCCGCGTTTTCGAACCGGTAGGAGATGCGCGAAAGGCTGACCGCCGGGCTCAGGAGATCAGACAGGTCCTTCAGGTCGGCGACGTCGGGATAGATGGCCGCGAAGACGCCGGGGGCCTTGTGGAAGGCGGGAACGCCGGATGTGGGGTTGTTCCCGGGTTTCGCGTAGATGCTGATCGGATCGGCGTCGTCGAATATCTGCGGAGCGTCCGGGTCGTTCGGCTTGTCGATGTACCCGAGAGCCTGGTTGTAAGGGCGATGTCGGATGCGAGGCGAATACTGTTGTATATATTTCGAATAGGATTCATACGATCCGTCGAGAGCGAACCCTTCCCTGAGCGGCGCATACGCGGGCTGGGCGATGAGATCTGCATAGTAGGGCGGGGGCTCGAGAGGAGCTTTGAACGTGAGGTTCTGTAGAATCTGGGGAACGAACGTGCCGTCCGCTTCGACCGAGAGCATCGAGAGGGAGAGAAACCGGGCGTAGACGTTTCCCAGGACGAGGGTGGGCGAGGGACGGCGCTGAACGCCGAACAGGCGGAAGATCGAGGCAAGCTCCATCCTTCCCGTCTCGACGAGGGCTTTCCCGGGCTGGCCCGCAACGATGGGGGCGAGAAACGACCGGCTGCGCGGATCGGGATCGTCAGAGACGCCCTGGTCCATGAGCGAGATGAAAACCTTCTTGCCATCGGCGGTGCGGCCTTCCGGATACGGTGTGTAAAATCCGTCGCCGGTGAGGGGAACGCGGAAAAACTGGAATCCTTCGCCCGAGTTCGCGTTGGGCGCGTTGACGTCGGAGCGGGCAAGGTTCAGGAATATCCTGCCGGTTCCGCCGAGATACACGAGGCCGCGCGCGTCCTCGACGAAGTTTCGAAGTTCGCGCTTCATGGGAAGATTCTTCCTGTCGTCATTGTTCAGAACGAGCGGGACGGGTTTCACGCCCGACTCATCGTGATTTCCCATGCGGTTGACGCCGACCTGGTTGTAGTCGGTTTCGGTATCGCCCGGAGAGAGCGTGGCATCCTCGACATACAGGTTGAACTTCGAAAGAACGGGGGCGTGAACCGTGCAGATCCTGACAGGGCATGCGTAGTCAAAATCGACGGAGGAAACGACATGCTCGCCGTTCACCATTTTCAGATTGATGCTGATCCTGATGTTGCCGGCTTTTTCGCGGGTATACGAGTCACGCGCGGGCCCCGTGGCCTGGAAATCGCTGTTGCAGACGATGACCCTGATCTTCTCGACCGGCTTGTCGGCTTCCGAGTAGCCAGCCGCCGTCATGAGGCTGCCGAGCATCATGCTGAAATGCGCCGTATCGTCCTCGTCGAGCGGCAGGTCGAACTCGTGCAGGGAATCGAACTCGTGCAGGGGCCTGGCGAGATACTCGAACAGTCCCATCAGGGCCGGGCTCTGAGACGGCCGGGAAGGCATGGCCGCGGCAGACGGAAGGATCTGGGACATGAACTGGAGCTTGTGGGCAGCCAGGGTCGCGATGGCCGAGGCCAGTTCACCGAGTTTCTGACGCTTGATCATTTTGTCGGCCATGGCGCTCTGTTTGCTGAGAAAGCGGGAATAGCCGAGAGCGAAAATGAACAGGCAGATGAGCGTTCCGGCCGCGATCAGGAGGATCGAGCCGGCACGATTGCCGCTTGGATCAGCGGCCGGACGGCATCCCGGAGGATGAGGCCGTGTCGTTCTGTTCAAGAAGCCGGCGCCTTTCTTCGAGCATTTTCACGCGCGTCCATGGTTCCGCCTTGAGGACGAGTTCTTCGAGGGGAACCGCGATCGTCGGATTCCCCTGGCCTGTCGAGGGGGTTTCCGGATCGACGAACCTGACGTAGGTGCCGTAGACATACCCGGTCATCGGTGAAGATATCTTGTACCATGCCCCTTCGGTGGCCTCGACCTGGACGAAGGTTCCGTTGATGACGTGGCCGAGAATCGTCGAGTTCGTGTTCGGCCCGTCGCGGACCAGCAGACATCCGTTCCACGGCGTGGCGAGGGGAACGTTCTGAACCAGACCTTTCCGGGGAGTCGCGAGATCCTCTGCGGCAAGCTGCGTCGTGACGCCTGACGCCAGGGCGTAGACGAGGGCAAATGATATTATAGCATGCACGATACTTGTGAACGGCGCCAGGAGTTTCCGGGATGATGCTCGAAGCATGAAATTCCTCCGTCGGACTCACTTTCGGTTTGAGTCTATCAGATCGCTTTCAACGAGACCGTTCGATGTTTTCGTGATTCTGACGCGGGCGTTGTAATGATCGTTTACCAGCTTCAGGGGTCGCTTTCCACACCTGATGAGCACCTTTTTCTGAAACGCCGGGCTGTGAATGACGATACCGTTCTCGAACACCTTCTCGACTCTTCCGAAAACGACGCGTTCCTCGCCAGTTCGGGGGGGCTTCCGAACGGCGGCGAACCTGGCGATTTCCTTCGGCGCCGCCGTTTCAACCGAAAGCGAGAGAACCGGTTGCCCGGATTCATCACCGGACGGCAGGAGGGCGAACATCGCCACGATGCAGATGCAGGCCACAACGGCGTATGGAACCCAGGGGACTGCGGAGAGTCTCATTTGAAGGCCGTGTCCGGCCGTGGGGGCCGGCCGTGAGATCACCCCGGCAAGCTTCGCATTGATGCAGACTTTCACCGAGGTGAGCAGGGCGACGATCTCGGCCGATCTGTCGTTCATCAGCTCGGGAATGGCGGCTCCGAGTTCCTCCGGGTTGATGCGCTCGAGACAGCGGATGGCGCAGTATCTGACCTCCGCCTGCGGGTGTTTGAGAAGGCCTGCCGCTGGTGCGGAGAAGTGGGCGAGGCCGGAGCGGCCGGCGAAGTCGAGAACGACTGGCAGGAGCTCGGAACGCCACGACGACCATTTCCGGCCCTGGATGAGAGGCGCGGCGAGGCGTGCCGCCCGGTCGTGCAAGGAAGAAAGTCCGGCAGCCACTTCGATCCAGTTGGGATGCAGCTTTGCAAGGTTTTTCCGAAGCAGATCGACGGGGGAGAAGCCCGCCTGGCCTGAAAGGGCGCGTCGCAGGGCGAGCGCTTCGATCAGGAACCTGACGAATTCGTTTTTTTCCGACGTCTGGAGTTCATCGAGGTGTTCTTCCAAAGGGTTTCCCCCCGTGGGTACGTTCAGCAGGAGGGCGATCTTTTCGAGGGCGGAACAGGAGCGGAAGGATGAAACGCAGACATCGGTTGCGCGATCCGGTTTTTTCGGCGCCGCCGTTTCGGGGGCCGGCCGGGCGGCGGGCGCGGGGACCCTGGCGACGATTTCGGCCCTGTTCACCATGACGTTTTCGAGCGTGAAATCGGCATTCCGGCTGGATCTGGCGATCAGCTCCGAGATGCTCACCCGCTCGCGAACGCAGAGGCTTTCGAGGAAGGGCAGGCGCGCCTGGTGGCTTTCCGGGAACAGCAGGGATTCCTTCACGAGGGCGACCAGGCCGGCCTCCCCCAGGGGGCGGGGCAGGCGCTCGGCAAACCAGGACAGCAGGTCCGGTTCCTGCTCTCGGGCGAAGGACCGGACCATCAGCGGGAAAGCGAAGGCGCGCTCGAGAAGGGAAAGAACGTGGAACCCCGTTTTCCGTCTCTGTGAAACGGCGGAAAACAGATACTGCTCGAGAAGTTTTTCCGCCTGGACGGGGGATAGGCGCGTCAGGGCCGTCAGGCCGGCGACCTGGACGGCGAGGTGCGGAGAACGGAGGAGTTCCGGGAGATGCGGTCTCAGGAATTCGGGTTCGAGAATCGCAAGATGCTCCGTCGTTGCCGCAAGCAGGGAAGCCGGGAGGTCCGGCCGGAATGTCCGTTTCAGGTGCTGGACGGCCCCGTCGGGGTTTTCAGCGACCAGTTTTCTGAGATCTGCGGCCTGCCGATCGGGGTCTTCGACCTGTTCGTGCCTGCTCTGGCGGCGTCGGACAGCTTCGCCGAGGAGGCGCTCGAGTTCTTCCGCCGGAGATGATTTGACAATGCCGGCTTTGACGAGAAATTCGACCTGCTGTTCGAGAATCTGCCGAAGAACGGGTGCTTTTTCTGGCGTGGCGTTGATCGCGATGGAAGCGGTCACGCGTGCGACTTCGGGATCGGGGTTGATGATCAGGAGGTTTCCGGCCTGAAGCAGGAGGAGAGGCGACTCTTCGCGGATAATGAACCGCAGGATTTCGAGCTTGATCGAGTCGAACGGCAGGAAGAACGCGTTGGCAAGAGCGGCACGCCGGTCGTCAACGAGCTCCGAATCGAGCATTTCCGCGAGATGGTGGGGGGCCTCGTCGGGATACCATCGATACAGGAGGCGGATCGCCCGCGAGCGGATTCCTGGGGATGGGTTCGCCAGGAGCGGCAGGAGGAGCCCCTTGAGACAGTCGGGCTGGATGCGGCTCAGCGCCTCGATCGCGAGGGACATGACGATGGGGTTCCCGTCGGAACACCATGCGATCAGCCGTGGCGTGTCTTCCTTCGTGCCATGTCGCTGGTAAAATCGCACCAGGAGAGGCAGCAGATCCGCGGGGAGCCTGGTCGGATCGAGCCTGCGGATATGCGGAAGAATCTCCGCCGCCGATTTCCTGTCTGCCCGATGCAGACGGTAGAATACGGACACCCAGTCCGGCTCCGGCTGTTCGAGCAGGGAAATGCACGACCGGCTGGCGTCGTCAGGGACCGAGGCCCCCGAGTCAGCCAGCCAGGTTAGATACAGCTTGAGAGACGGGTCGGTTTCTTTTTCGGATGCGGCTTTGAGCCGTGCGGTCAGGCCGGGTTCATCCCGTTTGTCGTGCAGCGTCAGGATCGCATAAAGCCTGATCGACAGATCTTCTGCGGAAAGATCACTGATGAGTGACTCGAGCGATGCCAATCGAGGGATTCCCGGTCGGAAGGATCAGAAGAACTGGCCCAGTGTGATCTTGATGAGCATCATGACTTTTCCGATGAGGTCATCCAGTTCTTTCTGGGAAAGCGGTTCCTGTTTCTGTGCCGGAGCAGACGTCGGGGCGGGTTTCCCGGCAGACGGAGCACCGGAGGGTTTCGTCGAGGCGGGGGGCTTCGTCGCTGAGCCTGTTCCCTGGCCGGCGGAGGGCGTCGGCTTGGTCGTCTGCCCCTGGCCCTGCGTGGCAGCGGGCGTTGAAGGCTTCACACCAAGGGCGTCTTCCACGGAGTAGATGATGCTGATATCGCTGACTTTTCTCTCTGCGAGCTTGACGGAATCCATCCCAGCGTTGCCGTTGATGGTCATCATGGTGTTGCCGTTGATGGACTTGACGATACAATGATGGTAGAGGGGTTGCTTGGGCTTTTCGCCGGGTTTCGGCGGGGGCGCGGGCTTGTCGGTCATGACAACGATGTCGCCGGGAGCGAGCCGGTCCTTTTTGCCATGGTATTTGCAGCCCATGATCTTGGTGTTCCAGTAGACAGGGATTCCGGCGCTGCGCCAGGCCCAGGTGCCGAAAATACCGCACCACTCGTTCACCTTCTTGCCGACGCCCTTGATCAGGGGCATCCACTGGGGCTGGGCTTTTTCGAGGTCGTCGTATCGGTAGGCGACTTCGTAGAACTTCTTGAGATGCTGCCAGCCGACCTTGTTCCCGTCTTCACCGGCATCGTTGACGCGGACCTTGCCAAGCATGGTTTCGGCAATCTCGATGATTTTTCGGCGATACGACTCGACGTCGGTTGCCGGCTCGTTCGTCACCGTCGCGGCCGGGGCGACCGGCGCCTCCTGAGAACCCGACTGCTGAACGGCGGGCGGTTCGTCAGCCGGCCGGTTCTGGATGATGTCTTCGAGAGACTGTGAGAATGCCGGGCTGCAGAGCAGGAACATCAGGGCGATCGCACACCCAAGAACAGACCGGAACAGCGTCTCGTTTTTCATGTCATTTCCCTTCGATGGTTCTTATTGAGTCCTGCATATCAAATACCAGTTTCGTGTCTCCGTTCGTGCTGAGCTTGTCGAAGCACGAACAGCCAGTTGCAGATGATTCCTCATTTCGCCCTTCGACAGGCTCGGGGCGAACGGGGGGCTTTCATTCTGCAGGATTCGATATATCAGTATACCAGAAGAATCGGCGGCCGCATGTCGCAAGCGTCACAAGAAAGGCCAACGGCTCACATGTCCACTAGTCGATATATATCTTTCATTGTATAAAAAGCAATGGAGGCGGAGCATCTCGAGCGACAATGACTGCAGCGCGGACAAAAACGGGCGCGGGAAAAGAACTGACGCCCACGCCCGCACGATGATGGGAAGGTCTGTTCGTTCGTCAGGGCGTCGTCGTCCCGGGGATGCCGGACTCGGAAGGAGTCAGGGGTTGTGTCTGCCCTTCGGCGGATGTACCGGTCGTGGCGGTATCGGTCGTGGGTTTCACGGTTTCCCTGATCGTCTGGTTTTCCTGTTTCTGTTGTTGCTGGAACGCCTGGCGCTCTTTTTTCAGGCCTGAGAAAAATTCCTGGATGGCCGTTTTGCGTTGTTCGGGCGTCATGGTCTGGTCTGAACCGATCCTGCCCATGAACTCCGCGATCTTCTTCTGATTCGCATCGTTGTAGGCGACGGTCTCGTCCTGCTGGGCCTGGAAATGCGAGACGATCTCATTCCTCTGCTCGTCCGTCAGCTTCGGGTTCTGTGCGAGTCGCTCTTTGAGCATGGTCAAATTTTTGGCGCGGCGCTCGGCGTAGAAGGCCTTCTTCTCGGCCAGTTGCTGCTGGTTGAACTGCTGCATTGCCGTTTTGCGCTCTTCGGGCGTTTTCTCTTTCAAAGAGGCTTTGAATTCTTTTCGTTCGGTCTTCTGCTTTTCCTTGAAGGCCTTTCTTTCTTCTTTGCGTTCCTTCCGCTGCTCGGCGTTCCCGGAACCCTTCCCGCCGCCGCTCTTTCCGCCCTTTGCGAAAACCGCAGGTCCGCTCAGGACAAGTCCGCCCGCCAGTACCAACGCCAGAATCGTTCTCATAAACGTCTCCCTCTCATGTATAAATTCGGATGAAAAACCTCCTTGAATGATACTCCGCGGCGACTTCTCCTGTAAAATATCCATGGCGTTGGGTCCCGAGCCGTTCAAAGGGCGGGAGTATTGGTATTTCGACTGAACCAGCACGAACGGGGAACGCTGGCGGCTCGAGAGGCCTGTTGCGTTTCAATAACCGGTGAAGAGGGAAAGAAAGGAGCGCCGGGGCAGGGGAACGGGTTTCCCGTTTTCAAACCGGCATCTCCGGTGCGCCGGAGCCGCGATGCCGTCGATTCGACCGCGAATATCCGCTACGGGAACGGTTTTCAGCGTGCGTCCCCACCAAAGGTAGGCGATATTGTTCGCGGGAACGACGACGGACGTCGTCACCTCAGGCGGTGATCGCCAGGCCCAGTCAGGCATGTAATGGGAGCCGACGGGGGAAAGCGGCATGCTGTATGTACCGATAACGGGCGTTCCGTTGCGGATTATTCCGTTTCCCTCGATGGCAACGGTGTCGCTCGCAATACCGAGAACCCGCTCGCAGAGGGTATTGCTGATCATCACGAGATCGCCGGGCCGGATGCCGGAGGAGGAAACAGGATGAACGACGAGACGGTCGCCTGGGATCAGAACGGGGCCCCACAGATTGTTTCCATGCAGGTAGACGTGATTTCCCAGGTGGCCGATCGGGCCGTAGAGGAGCCATCCAAGAAGGGAAAACTGGAGGCCGAGGCCGATCATAATGACGAGAACCGCCGTCGATTGCGGCATGCATCGTCCAGCCCAGTTCCTCAGACGGGCTCCGGTCGACCAGGCGTGCATGTGGACGATGCCGAGAAAGATTCCGACACAGGCCAGAGGAATGGTGATGTCGGAGTATTCGTCAAGGGCCAGGATGAGCAGGCCGGCAAGGAGCGCGGCCGTCACGGCGAAAAGAGCGACGCCGACGAGGACCCGGCCGAGGTAATACTGGCCGGCGCCCGGAACGGCAAGCGACAGCCAGAGTTCCGGCGATGCGAACAGTCGCTCGAGTCTGTTCGCGAGGGACATGTCGGCTGCCGGGCCGGCACTGAAGAGACGGCCGACGGCCCGGACGAATTGAGAGAGGCGGAGCGACAGGCTCGTCGAAACATCGCGCTGAGAGGCGCGCGGCGGCATGACGCCGCCGAAGCCTGCGTCGGTCGAAGCCTGGCAGTTCGGACACCTGGTCGCGATCTCAGGGACCGACTGGCCGCATTTCGGACATTTCATTCGGGCTTTGCCATGAACGCGTTGATGTTCGTCCGGAGGTCGTCGAGTTCGGATCTGATCTGCGCGTGGTCGAGCTTGCGGCCGGAGGTCAGGTTTCGGACCTGGGAGCGAATCTCGACCTGGACCATGTCGATGCGCTGGACGAGCGACTGGCGGATGAAATCGACGGCGTATTCGACCTCGAGGCAGACTTTTTCGGAAAGGTCGGCTTTCACATCGAGCAGCGTCTCTTCGCTGACGGTGGCGTTCATGAAGAATTCCTTCACCGACCGCTTGTTCGCGATCACCTGGGAGGCGAAGTAGGCGGCACCGGCGAACATGCCGACCGAGACGCCGAAGAAGATCGCGGCGAGATAGGCGAAACTCAGCGACGAGACGATCTTGCCCGGCACGTCGCTCAGATCATACTGGATGCTGAGACTGCGCTGTTCGACGAACCGCTTGTCGTCGAGGACCGCATCGAACGAGCGACCCAGCTCGCCATACAGCTGGTCGAGGGTGCATTTCATTCTTGTCGTTATATACTCGTACAATTCCTTCAGCCGCGTGTTCACGATCGCGGGGTCGCGCTGGAGGCGATTGACCGAGACGAGTTCGCCGATGGTCTTGTCGATCTGCTCTCTGAACGTCTGTTTCAGGTCCGCCTCGGCGGCGGCGATTTTCGTCTCGGCGGTCTTGAGGGTGGCGCGGAGTTTCCCGAGCCGGAACGCGCTTTCCTTCAGGCGGCCCGTCACGGCGGCCTTTCCGACGGTTTCGGCCTCGACGCACTCGTCGAGGGCGTGTTCGATCCGAAGAACGCCGCGCCGGAGAAAATGGTGCAGCGTCGCTTCGATCTCGACGTCGCGTTTCCTGCCGGAAACTTCGATGATGCGTTTCCAGAGTTCGCGGTTCGCTTCGCAGAATGTGCCGGCATGCCTTTTCCCGACGTCGAAGCCGATCCCGTGTGATGTGCCCGAACCGTCGAGCGGCGCCTTCTCCTTCGCGCAGACGGCGAACAGCTCGACGTCCATCACAGGAAGGAACAAGGTTTGGCCGAGGCGGGCATTTATTTTATCGTATGAAGTATTCAATGCCTTGACAAGACTCTGTCTGATATCCGAGATCAGCGCCGGACGTTCGTCCTCGTCGATTTCGTCGATGCGGTTCACGACGAACAGGAGTTTCTTCAGGTCGTCGGCGAGGAGACGCTCTTCGAGGAAGATGCGCTCGGACTCGGAGAACGGCTTGAGCGCCGAGATGACGAACACGACGATGTCGGCCGTCGGAATGAGGCCATACACGATTTCGGCGCGCGATTTCGCGATGTCGTTGATGCCGGGCGTGTCGACGATGGTGAGCGCGGGCGGGACCTTCGGATGCGAGACCCGCACAAGTTCGATACGATCGATGTTCTCGGGAGCGGTCAGCAGTTTCGCGAAGGCGTTCCAGTCGAATTCGCCGCCGGGAATGCCGTAGCCGGGCGTCGAGGCTTTACCGGGTTCGATCTTGATGGGGTCCCTGGTGCCGATCGGTTTCACGTTCACGTTGAACGGGCCGGATTCGAGGATCGTCACCAGGCTCGTCGTCGGGGTGACACCTGTCGGGAGGATGTCTTCGCCGAGCATCGAGTTGACCAGCGATGATTTACCGGTGTTGAACTCGCCCACGATCAGCACGTGAGGCCTCGCATCGATCCGGTTGAGGACGAGGCAATGATCGCCGATATCGACCAGCATCTTCTCGGCGAGTTGTTTGAGCGGGGGAAGGAGCTTCTGAAATCGTTCGGCGGGATTACTGGCGTTCATAGATTTTCCTGAGAACGTAGCGTTTGTCCTCAGCCTCCACTTTGACCCGGTCGTGCGCAGCGAGCGTCCGTTCGAGCACCGCATCGGCGATCAGTTCCTCCAATTTCTGGACGATTCGCCGCATCGGGCGGGCGCCGAACTGGGGGTCGAAGCCGGTGTCGACGGCGAGGGCCACAGCGGAGTCGGAGACGGTGTATTCGATCTGCTTCTGTTCGAGAATGCGCGCCGCGCTTTCAGCCGCGAGTTTTCTGAAGATGAGCCGCAACTCCTCCTTCGTGAAGGGGGTGAAGGGGATGATGCTCTCGATGCGGTTGATGATCTCGGGCCGCACCTGGCGTTTCATCTCTTCGAGAACTTTCGCCTGGATGGTGTCGAACTTCTTCTCGAAATCATGTTGTTCGAGGCCGGCGTAGTATTGCGTGCCGACGTTGCTGGTGATGATGATCAGAGCGTCCCGGAAGCTCGCGGTGTTGCCCTTCATGTCCTTGACGTACCCTTCATCGAGCATCTGCAGGAAGATGTCGAAGAGTTTCGGGTCGGCCTTTTCGATCTCGTCGAACAGGACGACCGAGAAGGGGTTTTTATTCATCAACTTCACCAGCAGGCCGTCCTCGTCGCTGCCTATGTAGCCGGGCGGCGAGCCGACGAGCCGGGCCATCGTATGGTCGTCGTAGAACTCGGACATGTCGAACCGGATCAGGCGGCGCTCATCGCCGAAAAACTCCGAGGCGATCGTCTTCGCCGTTTCGGTCTTGCCGGTTCCAGAGGGGCCGAGAAACAGGAAGCTTCCGATCGGCTTGTTCGGTTTTCTGATGCCGGCGCCCAGCATTTTGAACGAGGAGAGGATCGCCTCCTTCGTGCGGGCCTGGCCTATGATCTTCGTTTCGAACGCCGCCTTCAGCAGTCCGATGCGGCGGGCCACCTCGTCGAGTTGGCGATCGCCGATGACGGCGCCGGTGCGGCGGGCAAGGGTGTTCGAAACATCTTCAGGTGTCAGGGCGGTGTCGAAAAACGTCGCTTTTTCTTCGTCCCACTGGCGGAGCGTCTCATCGAGCCTGTCGATCTCGTCGCGTTCGATGCAGGAGATTTCGCGAGCGAGCACATCGTCGAGGATGGTGAGATCGCGGCGGAGCCGATCGTGACTTTCGCTGAACCGCTTTTCGGCGATGGCTTCCTTCATCAGATCGAGGGCTTTGTCAGGGAAGAAGCGGTCGCGGATATACTGATCCGCCACCGAGATCACGGTATCGATCGTATGGTCGGGCACGACGATGCGGTATCGGGAGCCGATGCGCTTGCTCATTCGCGTGAGAAGAAGTTTCAGCTCGTCGCGGGGCGGTTCGCCGACGTTGATGCGGATGAACCTGCGGGCGAGGGCCGGGTCCGCCTCTTCGATCCAGCGCTTGAACTCGGGTTCGGTCGTGGCGCCGATAACCTGGATGTCGCCGCGTGCCAGGAACGGCTTGAGGTAGTTTGCGAAATCGAATCCGCCGGTGGAGTGGGTACGGGTCAAGAGGTGAAGTTCATCGATGAACAGGATCGTGTTCTTCGACGAGAGGAGTTCCTCGACAAGTTTCTGGACACGCTCTTCGAGCATTCCCCGGTAGATGGTGCCGCTGGAGATTGCGGCAAAATCGATCTGGAAAATGCGTTTTCCCTTGAGTTTTTCGGGAACGCGACCCGCGGTGATTTCCTGTGCGAAGCCTTCGACGATGCATGTCTTGCCGACCCCGGGAGGGCCGATCAGAACGGGGTTGCTTTTTCCCTCGAGCGTCAGCGCATCGGCCATTCGCCGAATTTCCGCCGCTCTGCCGATCAGGGGCTCGAGCGCGCCCATCGCCGCGAGCACGGTCAGATCGCGACCGAATTCCTCTATCATGCCGGGGATCTCCTCTCACCGGTGGAATGTATGGGTCATGGTAACACAAAATGATATTATTGGCCCGTACCCTACCCGACGCCCTGTTTTATCCGTATAATTGACAGCATCGAATCACTATTTATGGAGATAAGCATGCATAAGCGTTCATGGGGACTCTCCGCCATATTCGCCACATTCCTGACCGCTTCCGTCTGCTTCGCCGGCGAGCCGAACGCCTCTCAGCCGATTGATCCCTGCGAACGGGTGCATAAGGAGACCGGCAGACTTCTCGAATCCGTCGAGGCGGTTCATCCCGATGCGTCGCCGCAGATCGTGAAGATTCGCGAGCGGCTCAACTACCTGTATAAGCGAGCACAAAGCGAATCTGCGCCGAAGGATGGGCTCGTTCCCTCCCTGGAGGCGATGGAACGTACGGCCTCGAAGAGAAAGCGATTCAATAGCCGGAGCGAGGATCCGTTTGCCGGGCTCGGGCAGCTTTCGAACGAAGCGCTCGTGGAAGAGCTCAACAAGCGTATTTCAATGAACACCCCGTTCGAGTATTCAGCCTCCCGGCGGATCGTCTTCCTGACCCTCGACAATCTGGACGGATTCGTGGAATGCGTTTACACCGGCCGCTCCGAACACGTGACGCAGATGCCGAACGACCGGGACATGAACATCGAACACAGCTGGCCGCAAAGCCTGGGAGCCACCGGCATCGCCAAAGCAGATCTTCATCACCTGTTCCCGGCCGACAGCAAGGCGAACAGCACCCGCGGAAGCCTTCCATACGGCATCGTGAGCAACCCGAACTGGGAAGAAGGCGGCAGCAAGTGCGACGGCGAAAAGTTCCAGGTGCGGCCGAACTTCTGCGGCAATATCGCCCGCGCGCAATTCTACTTCTCCGTTCGCTACAACAAGCAGATTCCGAACGAAGTCGAAAAAGTGCTGAGAGAATGGCACAAGGCCGACCCGGTCGATGCCCGCGAACTTCAACGAAACAACAAGGTCGATGAAATCCAGCACAATCGCAACCCCTTCATCGATCACCCGGAATTCGTCGACAAGATCGCCGATTTCTGATCGCCAGACACCACGAATATCACGTCAGCCGGCCCAAAAGGCCGGCTGATGGTGTATTCGGGGCTGGCGCATGGCAAACCATGGGATTCGCTTACGGATCGGTTCGGCCGGCTCCAAGAGTGTCACTCTGCGAATTTCGAAAAACTGTTTCGATCAATAGCCGGTGTGGTGTTTGGTGAAGGTACCATTCAAGAGTACCCCGCAGTGGGGAAAAATCAGGGTTTGAAACCTCCCCCTACAGGCGATGAAGGAAGAATCGTGATAAACCCGGTGGGGGAGTTTTGTGAAAATCTCTCATCCTGAGAATTATAGTAGAAGTTTCGGGGCTTTGTTATAATGTGTTCTCGAGCCATGTATCATACGAATTTCGTACACCTTCACGTTCACAGCCATTACAGCATTCTGGACGGTGCTGCATCGATCAAATCGATCATCGAGACAGCCCGGCGGAATCGCATGCCGGCCATTGCCATCACCGACCACGGCAACATGTTCGGTGCGATCGATTTTTATCAGAACGCCATAAAAAAAGGCGTGAAGCCGATTCTCGGGTTCGAAGCCTATCTGACCGGCGGCAGCAGGCTCGATAAGGAGCGGTCGAAAGAGAAACCCCTCCATCACCTCGTTCTTCTCGCAAAGAACCACGCGGGGTACAAAAACCTGGTGAAACTCTCGTCGCTGGGATACACCGAAGGGTTCTATTACAAGCCCCGCATCGATTGGGAACTCCTCGAAAAGTATCACGACGGGATCATTGCGCTCGGCGCCTGCCTTCAAGGTGAGGTTCCCTGGAAGCTGAATCACGGCGACGAGGAAGGGGCGAGGAAAGCCGTCCGACGATATCAGGACGTCTTCGGCCGCGACAATTTTTACCTCGAAATACAGAACCACGGTCTTGCCGAGCAGATTGACGTTCTTCCGAAAATCGTTTCGATGGCTCGTGCCTGCGACGTTCCGATTGTTGCCACGAACGACAGTCACTACGTCGGCGCCGAGGACTGGGAAGCGCACGACGTGCTTCTCTGCCTTCAGACACAGACCCAGATGTCTGATCCCAAGAGAATGCGGTTCGGAACCCGCGAGTTCTATCTGAAGACCTCCCAGATGATGAATGATCTGTTCAAGGAGTTCCCCGACTCGATTACCAATACGCTCCGGGTCGCCGAGCGGTGCAACGTGCAACTCACTCTGGGAAAGTCGATCCTTCCGAACTTCCCGATTCCCGCCGGCAAGACGTCGGAGAGTTATCTCGAAGAGCTGTGTCGCGCGGCCATTCCGGTTCGTTACCCGGAATCGGAGAGGGAAACGGCAACCAAGCGTCTCGATTTCGAGCTGAGCGTCATCCGCCGGATGGGTTTCTGCGACTACTTCCTCATCGTCTGGGATTTCATCAAGCAAGCGCGGGAGATGGGCGTTCCCGTCGGTCCGGGGCGCGGTTCGGCGGCTGGGTCGATCGTCGCGTATCTGCTCTGGATCACGGACCTCGACCCGATCAAGTATGCCCTCCTGTTCGAGCGGTTCCTGAACCCCGACCGCATCAGCATGCCCGATATCGACATCGACTTTTCGGACGAAGGGCGCCAGAGCGTCATCGACTTCGTCGTCCAGAAATACGGCCGGGACAAGGTTTCCCAAATCATCACGTTCAACCAGATGCTCGCGAAGCAGGCGATACGCGGCGTCGGCAGGGTATTCGAAATGCCGCTTCCCGAGGTCGACAAGATCGCGAAGCTGATCCCGGAAAAGCCGGGAACGCACCTGAAAAAGGTGCTCGACGAGGTTCCCGAGCTGAAGGCGATCGTCGAGAACGGAACCGAAGATCAGAAGCGGCTGCTGAAGATCGCGAAAACCGTCGACGGCGTTGTGAGCCACACCGGCATCCATGCGGCGGGCGTCGTCATCTCGCGCGACCCGCTCGACGACATCGTTCCGATGTTCCGCGACAAATCGAACGAAATCGTGACGCAGTATGAGAAGAACGCAATCGAGAAGATCGGTCTTCTCAAGATGGACTTCCTCGGCCTCAAGACGCTGTCGGTCATCCAGCGCGCACTCGGTTTCATCAAGCAGACCCACGGGGTCGATGTCGACCTGAACAGGCGGACGTTCGACGACCAGCCGACCTACGACCTGCTGTGCCGGGGTCTCACGAAAGGCGTGTTCCAGCTCGAATCGGACGGCATGCGCTCGCTCATCATGCGGTTGAAGCCGAGCGTGTTCGAAGACATCGTCGCGCTCCTGGCGATGTACCGGCCGGGCCCGCTCGGGTCGGGCATGGTCGACGATTTCGTGGAATGCAAGCACGGCCGGAAGAAAATCGAGTATCCGCACCCAAGCCTCGAGCCCATCCTGAAAGACACCTACGGCGTGTTTTTATATCAGGAACAATGCATGATGACGGCGAACGTGATGGGCGGTTTCACCATGGGGCAGGCGGATCAGCTGCGGAAGGCCATGGCGAAGAAGATCGCCGGCGAGATGGAGCGGCTCGGCAAGCTGTTCGTGGAGGGGGCGATCAAGAAGGGGATCGATCAGAAGCTCGCGCAGCACGTGTTCGACCTGATGGCGAGCTTCGGCGAATACGGCTTCAACAAGTCTCACTCGGCTGCCTACGCCGTCGTGACGTATAACACGGCCTATCTGAAGGCGCATTACCCGAAAGAGTTCATGGCGGCGGTGCTCTCCTCGGAAATCAACGACACCGATAAAATTGCGGAATATATTGAAGAGTGCGAGGAGATGGAGATCGGCATTCTTCCGCCCGACATCAACAAGAGTTCCGTGCTGTACGGCGTCGAACCGGAAGGGATCAGATACGGTCTCGCGGCGATCAAGGGCGTCGGGACATCCGCCGTCGAAGGGATCATCGCGGCCCGGGCCGACGGTCCAATCAAGAGCCTGAGTGATCTCACGCGCCGGGTCGACACGAAGCTGCTGAACAGCAGGGTGCTCGAATCGCTCGTGAAGGCCGGGGCGCTCGATACGTTCGGCCTGCACCGGAGCCAGTTGCTGGCGATGGTCGGCGACTCGCTCAAGAGCGGCCAGAAGGTGCAGAAGGACAAGTCGGCCGGCCAGGCCACCTTCTTCGATCTTCTCGGGAACGATGCAGCCGAGGTCCTCGAGGCCGAACCGGCGCCGCCGGACATACCCGAAATGGGCGAGCGGGAGCGGCTGGCCGCCGAAAAGGAAGCGCTCGGGTTTTACCTGAGCGGGGACCCGTTCTCCGAGATCGCGCCGATCGGCAGACTGTTCGCCAACAGGCGCCTCGACCAGTTTGAGACGGCCGGCGACGGGGCCGTCCATCGCATCTCGGCGATGTTGATGAACGTCAAGCGCATCACCACGCAGAAGGGCGATATCATGGCGTTTCTGACGATGGAAGCGGAAAATGCGTCCCTCGACGTGACCGTCTTCCCGAAGCTGTATACCGAGACGTCGAAGTTGCTCGTCATCGAGGAACCTCTGTTCATGGTCGTCAGGAGCGAGTTGAAGAACGACGAGATCAAGGTGAACGCCGAGCAGATCCTGACGCTGGCCGATCTGAACCGCGACGGGGCCGCCTCGCTCACGTTCACGATTCCGCCCCATGCGGCGACGAAGGAGACGTACGAACGGCTGTTGAAACTGCTTCGCGCGAATCCCGGACTTATCGCGTTCAAGCTCAAAGTGACGACGCCCGAAAAGGACATCGTCACGATCCAGCCGAAAGCCGGGTTCCGCGTCTCGATCGCGCCGTCCCTGATCAAGGGATGGGAAGACATCTGCGGCAGAAACAGCGTGAGCGCCGAGTTTTTCGGGCTCGTCGAGGGCAAACGAAGCAACGGAAGAAACGGAGCCTGGCGACAGAAACAGGCAGCGGGCTGAGGGGAGACACTCGAGGAAACGGCATGAGTCTTTCTGGAAGGCTGAAGCGGGATGTTTTGCCCGTTCTGTTTTTCGCACTGACCCTCCTGGCCTGTTCGATGCCCGCGGGATCGGTCGAACTCAACGACGTTTATCGCATGAGCGGCACGTATCGCGTGACGACGTGCAAGGGGATCCGGGTATATTACCCCGAACGGTGCCATGCCGTGATGCCGCGGGTCATGTCGACGCTCAGACGAGTCAAGGAGCGTATGACGGCCCAGTTTCCCAGTCTTGCGACGTTCGAGGTCGCGGTCATTCTCATCGATCACGACGATCGCGAGACCAGTGCGGCAGACCCGAACTTCGATACGATCACTCTCGGCCTGACCGAGGAGATCGGCGCCCTGAGCACGCGCGGCTACTCGTTCGAAGACCGGTTCGCCCTTCGGCTCGCTCACATCATGATCCTCCGGACGCTCGGCCCGGCGAAGACGGCGATCCGGCGGCGTCTTGGCGTTCTCTCGATGCCTCCGTGGTTCATCGAGGGTATGGCGCTGTATAACGCGTTTCCCATGGACTCGCTCCATGTCAGCCGTCTCTACGACATGGCCCGCACGGGCCGTATGTATTCCATGAATGATCTGGCGCTCATCAACAGCCGCGAGTCTCTCGTCCGCGAGGAGATGAGTTTCCAGGCGCACGCGATGATGAACTTCCTCCACAGCCGTTCGAAACCCGATGCCGGATACCATCTCCTGAAGCGGATCGCCGGAAACCCGGCCAGGTTCGACGAGATGTTCCGCGAAGCGTTCGGGATGTCTCTGAAGGATGCGTTCCGCGAGTTTTCCGAGTTCGTGAAACTCGAATGCAAAAAGCGCGATCTTCCCGGTTCCGCGGGGACGTCGCCGGGTGAGTTCGGCGAAGGCGGTTTTTACCAGGGACTTCGAAGGCTTCCTGGAAATGAAGGCTGGGTCTGGGTCAGTTCGGCGAAACGCCGCGAGGAGGTCTACGATCTCTGGCGGCTCGGGCCCGGAAAGACGGCCGCGAAAGGCAACGCCCGCGCCGTCCTCGAAAACGTTCATCCAGCTCTTCTCGTCGACCCCGATTCGGGGACGACGTATATTGGCAAATATATCGTCAATGATATGCGCCAGAGGCGGCTCGTCCTCTGGGCGGTGCCCGCGAAAGGCAGGCCGTTCCAGGTCGTCGACGAACCCGGGAGTTTCAGGCCGCTTCGCGTTTCGGCGGGCAGACTCTGGTATCTCAGCGTCGAAAACGGCATGACCCGCGTCCGGTCCGTGCCGGTTCCGGACGTCACAACGCCCCCTCGTGCCGGGCAGCGTCCGCCCTCCCGCATCGAATACGAGTTCGCCCCTTCTCTGAGACCTCTCGACGTCGCCCTCGACGTTCGCCGCGGTCGCCTCCTCTACATCCAGCAGGAAGGGATGATGCGCCAGCTGATGAGCGTCGGCCTTCCCGACGAGGGCTCCGGCGGCCGGACGGCGTCGGAGAGGGGCTCTTCACCGGTCGTGCTGTTTGCGAACTGCGGCATCATGCGGTATCCGAGCGTTCACGGAGACGACATTCTGTTCTGTGCCGAAACGCAGAACCGCACCCTCCAGCTGTTCCGCATTCCGGCCGGATCTTCGACGGCGGTCCGACTGACGCGGCTTCCCGGCGGCGTCTGGGACTACGACCTCATGGAGGATGGAACGCCTCTCGTCATCACGTTACGGAACGGCGGATTCCGCCCCCTCGTCGTCGACTTGTCGGCGTCGCTGGCGCCGCTCATTCCGGAAGCCCCGACGTCCCCCCGCGACGCGACGTGCTCGGCCACCCCCGATATCGCACTCGGCATGTTCGCCCAGGGCGGTGTTTCCGCGGGCGTGGCGTCAGATGACGCCGTTTTCCCCGAAAGTCTCGACAGCCGAATGTATACTCCAGAGTATAGAAGTTCGTTCTGGCTGCCGAAAATGAATCGGGACGACCAGGGAGCCGTGTTCGGCGTGTACAGCTACCGCGCCGACCGGCTGGACCGCAACAGGCTCGAGTTTTCCCCGACCTACGGCTTCAAGAGCAGGAACTGGGGATACGCGGGCAATTATCAGCACCGGTTCGACCTGTTCAAGGTCGGCTTCGCTGCGGAAGACCGCGTCGTGCGGAAGAGTTACCTGTCGAACTCCTACTACGAGCGGATCCGTTCGCAGGATCTCAGCCTCAGTTACCCCTTCAGTCTTTCCACGTCGCTGACCGCCGGAGTGAACATGACGCACCGCGGCATCGCCGAATACCCTGACATTGGCGACGTCCCCACGGTGGGCCGGGATCATTCCCTGTATGCCGAGCTGTATCACCGCGCGATACGGACCGAGCCGTTCTGGGACATTTTTCCGAGAAGGGGGCGCGTCGTCACGGCATCATGGCGCCGCGGCTCGAACATGGCGGGCGGCGAACTCATCTACGATTCGCTCGGCATCCGGTGGAACGAATACGTCCCTCTCGGGAATACCGGGTGGGTCGCGACGTTGCGGGGCTGGGCGGCGGAAGACGACAAGGAAAACGACATCAGGCGGCCGGACGACCTGAATCTCGGCGGCACGGATTTCCTGCGCGGGTACGAAGGCTCGGTCCGTTTCGGCGACTCGCTGCGCGCGGCCGCGTTTCATATCGGGCGGCCGATTCCCGTCGAGATTCCATGGATCCAGTCCTGGGTCCACAAGGAACTCGTCGTCGCCGAGGCGTTCTGGGAAATGGGCGACGTGAGAAACACGGGCCGGAGATACCAATATCTGTTCGACCACGGTTTCGAGATACGGGGCCGGGTGCTGCTGTTGCGCCGTATTCCTCTGACGTTCCGGACGGGCGTCGGCTGGCCTCACGACGGCGGCGAAAAGCACTCGTATGCCACCGTCGACATCACCACCCTGACGGGGCTTCTCCAGTGAGCATCCTTCGCCATCTGACGCCCATGAGGATGTTCGGTATATCGGTTATTATATCATTATCCGGATATTCCTATATCCGGTATGAGATATCGAGGTCGCACAATTCGATCGTCGACTTCGCGATCACCTGCATCGTGTTGCGGATCGTCTGCATCCTCTGCCTTCCCATCCTGAGCGTCGGCGCGTGCCTCGCGTATCTCGAAGATGCCGCTGACCGGAAGTCCGCCGCCCTCCGTTATCTCAAGATGCTGCTGAATCTCTTCCCGCTCGCTGGGATGCTGTATCTGTACAGCACGCTTCCCCGGCACTGATGAAAGGCGAAGGGTTCCAATGACTCACCACGGCGTTGCTGTTCCGAACCGAAACGCAATCGTCCTGCTGACGATTCTGTTCATTCTGCTGCAGTATCAGCCGGCCCCGTGCCAGTCGTTGAAACAGTCGGTGAGAGGCTTCCTCGGCGAACTTTCCCAGGCGGTCGGCGGCGAGGTCGGATCCCTGCCGGCAGGCATCGACAGGATCAACCTTCCGGGCGTAAAAGGGCTTCGCGTTTCTCAGGGAATCGGCAAACTGGATCTGCATGCCTGGAACGGCGAACCGGGGCTTCTGCACCAGTTCAGAACGGCCGTTGCTTCAGACGGAAGCCTGGTCGCCGCGATCAACGGCTCGTTTTTCGGCACGCAGGGCGTTCTCGGACAACTCGTCGTTTCCGGGAAGCGGCCGCCGAACGTCCGTCAGATGCCGGCTTCCTTTTCCCGGTGTTTCATCGCCGTTCTCAAAGGCCCCGGTTTCCCGAGATGGGTTCTCGGCGAGACGGCGGTTCACGGGGCATCTCTCTGTCTTCCCGAGTTCTTCACGTCGAGCCGCTTCAACCGGCCGATCAGGGACAGCGACCGACTCGAGCACCTTCTCGGGGGCGGCGGCTGGATCATCCGGGACCGGAAAGACGTCCACATGGAGGCCTACGGACGGCAGAAATTCCGGTTCCGGAAAGAGGATCAGGACTCCCGGCATTCCGTGGTCGCGATGGATTCCGAGGACAACCTGTATCTTCTCGTGTTCGAAACGGGTGCGAATCTCGCAGCCGTCGCGAAGATGCTGCGAACCAGGCCGGAATTTCGAGATGTGACGGACGCCATCTTCCTCGACGGCGGCTCCTCGTCAGTGATGGTCGCGAACGGCGCGTATCTCGTCCCGCCTTTGTATCTCGTCGACAAGGCCCGCTACACAGCCATCTTCGTGCGGCTGGCCGGCTGGACTCCCGGGAAGCCATGAACGGATCAGGCTATCCTCCCATCTCCGCTCTCGGCAGGATCGACATGCAGGGCCGATCGGGGCCGTTCGATGTCATTCTCGTGAGCGGCGACGCCTACGTCGATCATCCGGCGTTTCCTGCAGCGGCAGTCGCCAGGCGGCTCGAAGCCCTGGGAGCGAGCGTTGCGGTGATCGCCCAGCCCGACTGGAAATCGACCGACGCGTTCACGGTCTTCGGCCGGCCGAACCTGTTTTTCGGCGTGACGGCCGGGGCGATGGACAGCATGGTTTCGAACTACACCTCGATGAAGATGCCGCGCCGCGAAGACCGATTGTCCCCGGGCGGCCGGACGGGGCTGCGGCCGAAACGGGCCGTCCAGGTCTACACGCAGCGGCTCCGCGAGGCCTTTCCCGGCGTGCCGATCGTGCTCGGCGGCATCGAGGCGTCGCTCAGGCGTTTCGCGCATTACGACTTCTGGGAAGACAAGATCCGGGATCCGATGCTCGTCGATGCGCCCGCAAGCCTTCTCGTCTACGGCATGGCGGAGTCGGTTCTGGGCGCCGTCGTCGACTGGTACCGGTCGCAGGCGAGCCGCGAGCGGGGCGCCTGGCCGACGATCCCGCAGACCTGCGTCCGGGTTCCGCACGACTCGTGGCGCGAGCGCCTGAGGGGGAACATCAGGGTGCTGCCGACGGTCGACGCGTGCCGGAAGGAACCGGCACGGTTCATGGAACTTTCGGTCATGCTCGATACGTCAGTTCGTCCCGATGCGCCGATTCTCGTTCAGCCGCACCCGAAGGGCGACGTCGTCTCCTTCCCGCCGTCCCCCGACGGCATGGCGGCCGAACCCGGGCTTCTCGACCATCTCCGGTTCCAACGGCGCACCCACCCGGTCTACGGAGAGCCGGTTCCCGGCCTCGAACCGGTCCAGTTTTCCGTCGTGTCCCACCGTGGATGCCTCGGCGCCTGCGCGTTCTGCGCGCTGGCGGCACATCAGGGCCGTATCATCCGATCGCGGACTCCCGACGAGATTCTGAAGGAAATCCGATCGTTCACGCGCCATCCCGACTTCCGCGGCACCGTTCCCGACGTCGGCGGACCATCGGTGAACATGTATGGCTGGGAATGCGGCGTCGGCGGCTGCGCGACCGGCGTCTGCACCTCCCCGAACCTATGCGGGAACGTCCGCGGCGGTCTCTTCCCCCTCGCTGACCTGTTGCGGAAGGCGCGCGAAATCCCCGGCATCAAGCACGTGTTTCTCGGCTCCGGCCTCAGATACGACCTGATCAGGAATGAAGACTGGCCCGCCTTTCAGGAAATTATACGGCACCATATATCCGGCCAACTCAAGGTGGCTCCCGAGCACGTCGACCGTGACGTCCTGCGCCTCATGAGGAAAGGTGCCGATGCCGATTTCGCGGCGTTCGTCGACAGGTTCAAGCGTGAGACGGCAGCGGCAGGGCTCAGATTGTATCTTGTCCCGTATTTCATGACCGCTTTTCCCGGTTCGGCGGGAAAGGACGGCGCAATCGCCGAAACCGTCCGCAGACTCCGTCTCGTGCACGAGCAGATCCAGGAGTTCACGCCGACGCCCGCGACGATCGGCACGGCGATGTATGCAACCGGCCTCACGCCCGACGGGCAGTCCGTCCGCGTTTCCCGGAGCGTTGAGGAACGCGGAACCGGACGACGTGAAATTCAGTCGGGGAACCGGCGTGACCGAAAACGCTGAACGGCGCCGGGCTTGGCTCGAGTTTCTCGCCGGGCATGAAGAGGCGTTCAACGAAGAGTTCCATCTCCTGACGACTGGCAGAAAACACGTCGAATGCCTGCCGCCTGATGGCGTGCATGCGGGGGCGGGATGGTTTCTCGTGCATGCCGACACGCAGGCCGGCGAATGGAACCTCGCGCACGCGTTCGGCCGGCCGACGGAGTATCTGGAACATCTCCGTCTGTACCCGCCGCAAGTCGAGTTCCATCTGCTCGTTCCGCTCACGGATGCACCCGCCGTTTCGTCATATCTCGGGACCGACTCCATCGAACACCTGACCTGGTTTCGCGACGCGGGAACACCTTGGATGCCTTCCACCACAGCCGGTCATGGTTCTTCCGCCGACGGCCTTGAATTTCTTCACAGGGCGGAAAACGCCGACGGACTCGCCGCCGGGACCGAGGATGCCCTGTACGAAGCCATCTACGCCCGAGAACACGGCTCCGTCGTCGGCCTCGTGAAATGCATCCATCTCACCCCGCATACCGCAGAAGTGTATATCGAAACGTCGCCCGGCTGGCGCAACCGGGGTATCGCCAGCCGGTTGCTCGGGGAAATGCTCAGACGCATGCGCCGCCGCGGTCTGAGGCTTCTCTACGTCGTTTCCGCCGAGAATGCCCCCTCCCTCCGTCTCGCAGAAAAAGCCGGCCTGAAGGCGTTCCAGACGCTGAGCCGCTTCCCCTTCACGAGGCGCGCCTAGGGAGCAATCGCAGACATCCGCCGCAGGGGCGGATGTCGCACCGTCCATCGCGGTTGGAGAGCGGTTATGAAACCGATGCGCCTGCCCTGACTCTTTCCGTTTGACGGAAGTGATGGGGTAGCCTAGAATATGAACCTGACACAGCGCAATAGAAGCTGCAGAACAGGAACGGACTTGGAAAGGAAGACTCGAACGATGAACGCTGTAATCATGGCAGGTGGGTTCGGAACCCGGCTCCGGCCGATCACGTGCAATGTTCCCAAGCCGATGGTGCCCCTGGCGAACATGCCGATGATGGAGCACATCGTCAATCTACTGAAAAAATACGATCTGAAGCAGATCGTATCGGTTCTCTACTTCCAGCCGGAAGTCATCACGAAGCATTTCGGCGACGGATCGGACTTCGGCATCAAGATGGACTACGTGATGGCCACGGCCGATTACGGAACCGCGGGCAGCATCAAGAATTCCGAAGAGTATCTCAAGGGGAAGCGGTTCATCATCATCTCCGGCGACGTTCTCACCGATTTCGACCTCTCGGCCGCCATCAAGTTCCACGAGGAACGCAAGGCGATGGCGACGATCGTGCTGACGAGGGTCTCGAATCCCCTCGAATACGGCGTCGTCATTACCGGCGCCGACGGCAGGATCGAGCGGTTCCTCGAAAAGCCGAGTTGGGGCGAGGTGTTTTCGGATACCATCAATACCGGCATCTATATTCTCGAGCCGGAGATCCTCGAGCATATCCCCTCGAAGACCGAGTTCGATTTCAGCAAGAACCTCTTTCCGCACATGCTGAAAGAGAAACTGCCGCTGTACGGATACATCGCCGAGGGCTACTGGAAGGATATCGGCGACATCAACGAATACCGGCTGGCCCACAAGGACGTCCTGAACGGAAACGTCCAGATCCAGATCCCGGGCGAGCGCCTGAACGTGATCGGCCGGGACGCTTGGGTCGGCGCCAACACGAAGATGGGGCGGCGCGTGAACATGAAGGGCGGTGTCATCATCGGCGCCAACTGCGTGGTCGAGGACGGCGTCGAGCTCGAGAACTGCATCCTGGGCGACGGCTGCGTCGTGAAGGGCGGCTCGAAAATCGTCGATTCGATTCTCTGGGAGCGCGTCTACGTCGGCAACAAGGCCCACATCACCGAGGGCATCGTCGGGGCGGACACGCACGTGCGCGACGGCGCGACGCTCGAGGCGGGCGTCGTCGTCAGCGAGGAGTGCCGCATCGGCGACCACGCGACCGTGCGCAGCAACGTGAAGATCTGGCCCCGCAAGGTTGTCGAGGACGGCTCGACGGTCTTCAGCAGCATCGTCTGGAGCGACAAGTGGACGAAGAGCCTGTTCTCGAACTACGGCATATCCGGCCTCGGGAATCTCGAGATCACCCCGGAACTGGCCGCGAAGGTCGGCGCCGCGTTCGGCAGCACACTGCCCAAGGGCGCGAGCGTAAACTGTTCGCGCAGCAGTCATAAAATATGCAGAATTATAAATCGAGCGCTGATCTGCGGCATCACCTCTTCCGGCGTGAACGTAGCCGACCTGCGGGTCATGCCGAGTCCGGTCGCGCGGTTCAAGCCGACCGCGTTCAGGCGGGCGGGCGGTATCCACGTCGGCATGGTCGCGAATGACCCGAACCAGATCGAGATCCGCATCTTCGACGCCGAGGGCCGCGAACTTGCCCCGACGAGCCAGAAGTCGATCGAGCGGCTGTTCAACCGCGAGGACTTCCGGCGCGTCTCGATGCAGGACGTCGGCGACATCGTGTTTCCCCCGCGGGTCGCCGAGTTTTACAGCAATGAACTGCTCAACAACGTCGACACCGAGATCGTTCGCAAGCGCGCGCTGAAAATCGTGGTCGATTTTGCCTACAGCGGCGCCAGCGGCATCTTCTCGGCCTTCATCGGCAAGCTCGGCTGCGAGGTTATCTCGCTCAACACCTTCCAGGACGAGGAGAAAGTCCACAAATCGGGCGTCAACCCGAAGACCTCGCTCGAGAACGTCTCCGAGATCGTCAAGTCGCTCCGGGCCGACCTGGGGCTGCTGCTCGACTCGGACGCCGAAAAGATCACGATCATCGACGACAAGGGCCGCCCCCTGGTCGGCGAGGTCGCGCTCGTGGCCTGGGTCAAACTGATCCTCGACATGATCCCGAACGCCCGGATCGCCGTGCCCGTCTCGGCGACGGACGCGATCGACCTGCTCGCCAAGAAGACCGGCGGAACCGTCATTCGCACCAAGACCAACGGCCGCGCCCTGATGACTGCCGCGGTCTCGGACAACGTCTCGTTCTGCGGGAACGGTGACGGCTGCACGATCTTCCCGGCGTTCCAGCCGGTGTTCGACGGCATGATCTCGACCGCGAAGCTTCTCGAGATTCTGGCCAGGGCCGGGAAGCCGCTCTCGGAACTCGTCGACGATCTGCCGAAATTTCACACCCGCAGCAAGAACATCCCCTGTCCCTGGGAGGCCAAGGGAAAGGTCATGCGCCACGCGATGGAGTTCGCCAAAGACCGCCAGACCCAATTGATCGACGGCGTCAAGGTGCTTCTTGGCGAGGGCGAGTGGGCGCTCATCCTCCCGGACCCCGACAAGCCTTTCGTCAACATCACCGTCGAAGCCGGGTCGGAGAAGCGCGCCGACGATCTGCTCTCTCGCACCGTGAACGACGTCGACCACTGGAAGGCCGCCGATTCCTGAACACTAGTCGTCCAACGAAATTCAGGGGCGGGCTTGAGGCCCGCCCCTGAATCGTTATAGTGATGTATATATATCAGACGGTCATGGAATTGCGGAATTTTTCGAGTCGGGAGCGGAGGCCGGCGATCGCTTCGACGGATTGGGTGAGGGCGAACCGAACGTAGCCCTCGCCGTGTTTTCCGAAACCGGTGCCGGGTGTCGTCACGATTCCCGTTTCCTCCATGAGTTTCATCGTGAACCCTTCTGATGTCGTGCCGGGTGGACAATTCGCCCAGAGATAAAAAGCCCCGCGGGGCGGATGGAATTTCAGGCCGAACTCGCCGAGAATCGAAACCATGGCATCCCGGCGCCGGGTGTATGTCGCGCGAAGGCTGTCGAGATGGGGACCGACGTGCGAGAGTCCGGAAACGCAGGCAAGCTGAATCGCGTCGAAGACGCCGGAATCGACGTTGGTCTTGATCTTGAGAAGACCGGCGATCAGGGCTGGATTTCCAACGGCGAATCCGACGCGCCAGCCGGTCATGTTGAAGATTTTACTGAATGAGTGAAACTCGATCGCGACATCTTTCGCGCCCGGAATCGAAAGGATGCTGCGCCGGTCGGACGGATCGTACGTCAGTTCAGCGTATGCGGCATCCGAGACGATGATGACTTCGTGTTTCCGGGCCCATTCGACGATGGCGGCGAGCTGCTTTTCGGATGCGACAGCCCCGGTCGGATTATTCGGGTAATTGATATACATCGTTTTTGCCCGCCGCGCGATCGAATCGGGGATTCTCGACAGATCGGGAAGAAAGCCGTTTCGCTCGAGGAGCGGCATGATGTGCGCTTCGCCTCCCGAGAACTCCGTCGTGGTTTTGTATACCGGATATGCCGGGTCGGGAACGAGGGCGACGTCGTTCTCGTCGATGTATGCCCAGGCGAAATGCGCCAGTCCTTCCTTCGAGCCGATCAGGGCCATCACCTCTGTTTTCGGATCGAGGTCGACCCCGAACCTGTCGAGCATATACCTGGAAACGGCCTCACGGAACTGGGCGCATCCCTCATACGCGGGGTATTTCTGGTTCGAGGTGTCTCGCATGGCGCGATCCATCGCTTCGATGACGAAATCCGGCGTCGGAAGATCCGGATCGCCGATGCCGAAATTCAGGAGATTGAAACCCGCGGAGGTCAACTCGCGTTTTCGGTCGTCGATACGCTTGAACACATAGGGCGGAAGCTCGAGAATGCGTCTTGCGGGCTTGAGTTTCGTCGTCATCGTTCGTTCCTTTGGCCTTTCATCGTTTTTCAGGGAGCGGACACAACCGGAGCCGTCGCAGGGATGAGTTCGCCGACGGCCGGCGCGGGAGGTTCGCTCAGATGTTCTGCCGGAAGATGGCCGGAAGCGCCAGACGGAGCGGAGTTCTGCCGGCGGAGCGACTCGAACTGCAGTTTCGTGAACTCCAGAAACTCCTGAATGTCGTCCGCGTCGAACCGGATGAAATTGAGTTGCCATGGTGCGTTTGGTTCCGGCTTGTAGAACGTGAATTCCCATGCCACGGGCATGCGCGGATGGAACGTGAGGAAATAGACCACGAAGTATCGTTGCGTTGAGCCGAACGGCCTGTAGCCGATGAACTCGTGGCCTGTCGGTGTGCCGAGTTTCGTCTTGAGGTTCGTAACGTCGATCACGAACGCATCCTGCGCCTGCTGATTGAGGGGAAATATCGCGAAGAGCGCTTTCATCGCGGTCTGAACGTCGAGCGTCTCGAACTTCGAGAAAAAATCCTCCGCGATGGCACAGATCTCGCTCACGGCCGGGGTGGTCGTTGTGGAGAGGGGCGTCTGCGCATCGACGCAGGGCGTCGTCCAGAACAAGGCGATCGCAACGAGTATAGGTAAATATCTCATGATATTTCGCATCCTCCGACGAAGGTTCGCGCGACCCGGACGGTTCGCAGCTCGCGCGGATCGATTTTGAACGGATCTCTCGACACACAGACGAAATCGGCTCTGAACGACCTGCGGAACCGACCTCGATCGGGGTGGGAGACGGCGAACGCATGGGGCTCAACGATGAAGGCACGCAGTGCTTCGTTGAGCGTCGCGCGCTCGCCCGCGTTGGGGTGATTGAGGAACCCGTGGATTCCGAGAAAGGGGTCCACGGGAGTGACGGGACTGTCCGAGCCGCCAGCGATTCGCAATCCGGCATCGAGAACGGATCTGAACGGGTTCGTCATCCGGTGCCGATCGCCCAGACGAAGGGCATACATCCCGGAGTCGCCTCCCCACAGCACTTCGAAGGCCGGCTGCATCGATATCAGCAGTCCTGCGTCCTTCGCGCGGCGTATCGTTTCCCGGCCCGGCAGTTCGAAATGCTCGATTCTGTGTGGAACGGGGGGCGGGGCCGATCGATCGCGCCACGCAAGGTGGGCGTCGACGAGCGAGGCGATCGCACGGTCGCCGATCGCGTGCATCGCGAGTTGAAGGCCGTGCGTGGCGCATGTTCCGATGAGCGATTCGATGTTCGCGGCATCGCGGTAGACGACGCCGCTTGTCGAGGGATTGTCGGCATAGGGAGTCGTCAGGGCAGCCGTGCGGGACCCGAACGAACCGTCGATGAACAGGCAGCCGCCGAGACGCGGCCAGCCGCGCTCAAGTGCGAGCGAGGGGTCTTCCGTCTGATGATACACGTGGCCGTGGAACCCCGGCCTGGCGAGGAAGTCGGCGATCATCGCCACATCATCTTTCGACGCGCTCCAACCGCCTTCGAGCGCATGAACGGAGGTGACGCCTGCGGACAGACAGTATCGACGCGCCTTTTCCAGTGCCGCCCGTTTCATGGCGGCCGGTAGTGAGCCGATGACGAGCGTTGCAAGACGGTTGTAGGCATCCCTGATGAATCGGCCGTTTTCAGGCAGATACGCGGCATCGATGTTCCGGGCCCATTCCACCGTGGCGGAGCTGGGAATCGCCGAGTGAAGGTCGATGCGCGACAGCCAGAGCTTGCGCGGGCCGACGATGCGGTCGAGTTCGGCGATCGTCGGAAGCCGGCCTTCCTTCAACTGCGTTTCGTCGAGATTCCAGCCGAAGATCCAGTCGTGACCGTCGGTTCTGACGAACGCGGCGAGAGCGTCGAAGACGTCCCGGAGGGACCTGCATGCGTCGAAACAACATCCCATCAGGGTCAGGCCGGTCTGCATGAAGTGCACGTGGGCGTCGGCGAACGCCGGCAGGACCGTCGCGCCCCCGAGATCGATCCGCTCGAGACCTGCGTATGCCGGGTTCGCGTTCAGTCCGGTACCTATTTCGGCGAATACGCCCTCGTCGACGACGAACGAGTCGAACGCGGTCTTCGCATAGTCGGGGCCGTCACGGCCGTCGCAACGAACGAACAGGCGAGGGGAGGAGTTCATCAGGTGCGGAACCGCCGCCGCAAACGGTCAGAAAAAAATGTCATCCCAGGCGGTTTTCAGGCGCCACAACGCCGTCAAGACCCATTGGAAGGGAGGCCAGAGAAGGCCGCCGAAAAAACCGAGCAGCCGCGACAGCCGGGTGACGCGCAGCAGCCACCAGGCGACGATGAACGCCCCGGCGACGGCGCCCGCGAGGCTCGTGTAGAAGAGCCACACGCCATGCTTTCCGGCGGGCCGGCAGACGGGGTCGAGCTTGCACGGCCCCGTCTCGTTGCCGAGCACGCGGCAGGCGACCTGCGCGGGTATGGCTTGTGACACTGGCCGGGCCGCGCATTCCCGATTCAGATGATCGAGTCTGACCATGAGAAAACTATACCAACAACCCCGGAAAGAAGCAAACGCCCCGATCTCATCATCTCGTCGCGAATCTTGGATATGCCGGCAACGATATCGCGGCTGCAGACAATGTTGCTGACCTTCGCGTTCAATTGGGCGTTGGTGCTGAAGTGCTTGTAGCAGGAATCCCAGTGTATCTCGACTGTGAAACCGCCCTTGGGCGTCATTCCCTGGAACGTGTAGGTGATCAGGACGGGCAGGCCGCCGCGCTTGCGGCAGAGGGGCTCCATCGCATCGGCGCCGAGGGTTTTCAGCTTGAGCATGAGCGGAAACTGCTGGGTTCCGAAGATCGGGCCGGCGCCTTCCCTGGGCGGGGCCTGGTCGAGCATCTCGCCGCCGAGATCGTACACGGTGACGAGCGCGCTCTTGAGCTGGAGCGGCGACAACGTGATCTTCTTCGAGGGGTCGGACAGGTTGACCGCGTCCTTTATTGAGTTCTACATATCAAAAACCAGCTTCGTGTCTCCGTTTGTACGGAGCCTGTCGAATCACGAAGGCTCTCGCCCTTCGGGAGGTGCGAGACGATCGGTTGATTTCCATTCTGCAAGGCGCATGACGGTGTTCCCGGCGAAAAATTATCGGGTCGTCGGATCGGAGACCTGTGGTATACTTCCGCGAACCCGTGGGCCGCCCCGCCACTGTATGGGAACAAGCGGGACGGCTCGCACGGCCGGTTTCCAGAGACCCATTCCAAGAGAAGGAAGCATCGATCGATGGATTCGACCCACGAGAAGAAACTGACTCCCGAAGAACTCGAACTGAACTGGTACAGGAACGTGTATCAGGGCGACGACATGCCCCAGCTGACCCTGCGCGCCATTATCATGGGCTCGCTGCTTGGCGGCTTCATGTCGCTGTCGAACCTGTACGTCGGTCTCAAGACCGGCTGGGGCCTCGGTGTCGCAATCACGGCGTGCATCCTCAGTTTCGCGATCTATAAAACGCTCAGAACCCTTTTCCCGACATGGTTTCCGACCGACATGTCGATTCTCGAGAACAACTGCATGCAGTCGACGGCCAGTTCGGCCGGTTACTCGACGGGCGGCACGATGTGTTCGGCGATCTCGGCGTATCTTCTCGTGACCGGCGCCCACATGTCCTGGCCGATTCTCGCCGCCTGGACGTTCTGCCTCGCCGCTCTGGGCGTGTTCATGGCGATTCCGATGAAGCGACAGATGATCAACATCGAGCAGCTCAAGTTCCCGAGCGGCATCGCCGCCGCCGAAACCCTCAAAAGTCTCCATGCGGCCGGCCAGGACGCGGTCGACAAGGCCCGCTCGCTCGGGATCGCCGGCCTGTTCGGCGGCGTGATCGCCTGGTTCCGCGATGCCGCGCTTCCGGCGTCGATGGCGATTCCGAGCCATGCGCATTTCCCCGGCAGCCTTCTCGGCCTGCCGCTCATCCGCTGGACGATCGGGTTCGAGATGAGCGCCATCATGATCGCCGCCGGTTCGATCATGGGCTGGAAGATCGCCTGGTCGCTCCTCGGCAGCGCCGTGATCAACTACGGTTTTCTCGCCCCCGCCATGGTCAATGCCGGCGCGATCGATACCGTGAACACCAGCCTGCCGGTCCTGATGCCCGCCCTGCTCGGAAAGGGCTGGCAGATCGTCGCGACCCTGCCGGTGATCGGCGACTCGATCAACACGGGGATCGCCGCGTTCTGGGCTCCCTGCCAGGACCTCTACGACGTTCTTCTGCTCAAGAAGGCCGGCTTCATGGCCCTGGTCAATCAGACATTCGTTCCCCTGCTGGCCTCCGCAGACGGCGGCGCTGGCGCGCTCAAGCTCGGGTATCGTTCGATCGTGAGCTGGAGCACCTGGACCGGCGCCTCGATCATGGTCGCCTCCGGCCTTCTCGCGTTCGCCCTCCAGTGGAAGACCGTTCTTCGGGCCTTCAGCGGCCTGTTCGACGTGTTCTCCCCGAGAAAATCAGCCACGGAAGATCCTCTTGCCGCGATCGAAGTGCCTTCGTCCTGGTTCGTCAGCGGCATGCTGCTCTCGGGGCTCGGCTGCATGGCCGTTCTCCATTACGCCTTCGACACGACCTGGTCGATGGGCTTCATCGCCGTTCTGTGCACGTTCTTCCTCTCGATCGTCGCCTGCCGCGCGACGGGCGAATCCGACATGACCCCCGTCGGCGCCATGGGCAAGATCACCCAGCTCGTCTTCGGCGTCCTCGCCCCCTCGAACCTCGTCACGAACCTGATGACCGCCAGCGTCACCGCCGGCGCCGCCGGCTCGTCGGCCGATCTTCTCACCGACCTCAAGAGCGGTTATCTTCTCGGCGCCAACCCGCGCCGCCAGTTCATCGCCCAGTTTCTCGGCATCTTCGCCGGCACCCTCGTGGTCGTACCGGCCTTCTACCTGCTCGTGCCCGATGCGAGCATCCTCGGCACCGACAAGTGGCCGGCCCCCTCAGCGCAGGTCTGGGCCGCCGTCGCCCGCCTCCTCGGAAGCGGCCTCGGTGCTCTTCATGAAACCGCCCGCTGGGGCATGCTCATCGGGTGTCTGATCGGCGTCGGCCTCGTGTTGCTGGCCGAATACGCCCCGAAGAAACTCAAACCGTTCGTTCCCTCAGCGACGGGTGTGGGGCTGGCGATGGTCATCCCGTTCTTCAACTCGCTCTCCATGTTCATCGGCGCCGTGATCGCCATGGTCCTCGAAAAGCGCTCCCCGGCATTCGCCGAGAAATACATCATTCCCGTCGCATCGGGAATAATCGCCGGCGAATCCATCATGGGAATCGTCGTTGCCCTGCTCACTGCCGCCGGAATCATCGGTGGATGAGTATTTCCAGAAAATAGACGATCAAGGAGAAGAATGATGCGTATCTGGCTGACCCTTGCATTGATGCTCGCGCCGTTCGCCCTGTCCGCGGCCGAGTCGACCTTCGAACCGCTTCCGGGCGATGCCCGCAGCACCTACAAGTTCGACCTCAAACGCTTTTATGCCGACGAGGCTTCCTGGAAAGCCGAGATGGAAAAAGCCCGCGCGGCCGCCGCAACCCTCGAATCATTCAAGGGAAAGGTGCTTTCGGACGCGAAGACCCTGTTCCAGACGATGGAAGCCAAGCGTGCTCTTCAGGACATCCAGGACGCGCTCGGGGCCTATGCCGGCTTCAAGCGCGCCATCAACACGGCTGACAGATCCGTCTACGAGGCGCAGGAAAAGCTCGACGCCGAACTCGCCGCCAGAACCAGCTTCCTCAAGGTCGAACTGAAATCGCTCACCGAGCAGAAGCTGAAGCAGTTCCTCGCCGCCGAGCCCGGCCTCAACAAATACACGTATTTCCTCAACGACATCGCCAGGTTCGCGCCTCATCTGCTATCCGAAGAGAAGGAAAGCATTCTGTCCGAACTGGCTCCCGATCTCACGGGCTGGCAGAGCGATATGTTCCAACGCGTCTTCGACCGGTATCCCTTCCCCTCGATCGAGTCGGAAGGCAAGAAGCAGAACATCCACATCGGCTTCGAAGGCCTCATGCGAGCCCCCGAGCGGAAAGTGCGCGCCCAGACGTTCCGGATGTACTACGATTTCTTCCGGCGCCATGCCGACCTGCTCGCGTTCGCGCTCCGACGGGAAATGAAGGCCCTGAACGCCGTTTCCAAGATGCGCGGTTTCGAGACGTATTACCACCAGTCCCTGTTCGGCATGTACATGAGCCGCCCCGAGATCGACGCGTTCTACGGCCGGCTCGAAGAGAACCTGCCGCTCTACCACAAGTATCAGAACTGGCGTATCGAGAGCCTGAAGAAAGACCTGGGCGTCGACGATGTCGACATCTGGGACATGGAAATGACCCCCTCGGAAGCCACCCCTCTGCGCCTCACGATCGACGAGGCGTGCGACGCGCTGAACAAGGCGCTCGAGCCGCTTGGCACTGAATATGCATCCGAAGTGAAGAAGCTGCTCGATCCGAAGAACGGCAAGCTCGACGTTTGCGGCGGCCCGAACCGCGACCAGGGTGCGTTCTGCATCGGCAATTTTGGCTACTTCATGGACAACTTCCAGGGCTTCCTGAACGACGCGTCCACGCTCGCCCACGAGGCCGGCCACGTCATTCACTACCAGCTCGTGAAGAACCGCCACAACTCGCTGATGTTCGGCGAAGGCCCCTCGTTCATGACCGAATCGTTCGCCATGTTCAACGAGTGGATGCTGCGCGACCACCTGCTCGCCACGGTGAAGGATCCGTCCGTGCTGGCAGGCATCCGCTGGGACATGGTCAACGAGATGATGTATCTGTGGGAAATCGCGCGCCGCGCAAAGTTCGAAATGGTCTCCTACGACCGCATCGCGACCGGCGAGATCACCGACGAGAAGGGCTTCAACAAGGCCTGCACCGACGTCGGCAAACAGTACGACATCTTCTTCGCGAAGCACCCCGAACTCGACTACCACTGGATCCGCAAGCACCACTACTGGTCGGTTCCCGGCTACTACATCAACTACGTCGTGGCGCATATGCTGGCCCTCAAATACTACTCGATGTATAAGGAAGACGCGGCCGGCTTCGCGCCGAAATACGTCGCCATGGTCTCGAACGGTTTCGATCGCCCCGCGACCGCCCTGCTCAAGGATTTCCTGGGCATCAGCCTCGACGACCCGAACCTGCTGAAGGGCGTCTGCAACGTGATTTCCAGCCGTTTTGAAGAACTTGCGAACCAGGAGAAGTGAGCGATGACGAACACCTGCGGTGAAATCCTGAAAAAGTCCGTTCTCGAGCGGTTCTGTCGCTACGCCTCCCTCGGCACCCAGTCGAAGGAAAACGTCGAGACGCTTCCGAGCACTCCCGAACAGTGGGAACTCGCGAAGATGCTCGAACAAGAGATGAAAGACCTGGGACTGAAGGATGTCAGACTCGACAATCAGTGTTACGTATACGGAACTATACCAGCAAATATAGATGAACCTTCGGCCGAAAAAATCCCCGCCGTCGGGTTCATCGCTCATGTCGACACCTCGCCCGCCGTTCCCGGTATGCTCGTGAAACCCATCGTTCATACGGGCTACAAGGGCGGTGATCTGAAGTTGCCCGGCGATCCGACCGTCGTGATCAGCGCCGAAAAGAACCCGCGGCTGAGTCAGTATATCGGTCGAGATATCATCACGTCCGACGGCACGACGCTGCTCGGGGCCGACGACAAAGCCGGCGTCGCCGCGATCATGGCCGCTGCCGAATACCTGATGGCGCACCCCGAGGTGAAGCACGGTGCGATCAAGATCTGTTTCACCCCCGACGAGGAGGTCGGACGCGGGGCGGACGGCTTCGACGTGGCAGGCTTCGGCGCCGCGTTCGCCTACACGATCGACGGCGAGCAGGAGGGGGAGCTGAGCGACGAAACGTTCAACGCCGCATCTGCAACCGTCACATTCCACGGGAAGAACGTCCATCCCGGCTTCGCGAAAAACGTCATGATCAACGCGCAGTATGCGATGGCGCATTTTTTGTCCCTGTTCGCGATGGAGCCCCGCCCCGAAATCACCTCGGGCCGCGAGGGATACCTGCACCCCTACGATTCGACCGGCAGCGAGGAACTCTCCGTCGTGAAGGTTCTGATCCGCGACTTCGAACTCGATTCCCTCGAGGCCCGCAAACGGCGCATTCAGGAGATGGCCGAGGCGACGCGGAAGGCGTTCCCGAAGGTTCGGGTCGACGTCGAAATCAAGGACAGCTATCGGAACATGAAGGTCGCGCTGGTCGACCACCCGCACGTCGCCGACATCGCCCGCGAGGCGATGACCAAGCTCGGCATCGAGATCATTTACCGTCCGATCCGCGGCGGAACCGACGGGGCAAGGCTGACCTTCAAGGGCCTTCCATGCCCGAACGTCTTCTGCGGCGCCGAAAACGCCCACAGCCGCGAAGAATGGGTCGCCGTTGACGCGATGGCCCGATCGGCCGCGATGGTCCTCGAAATCGTCGGCATCGTCCGGGACAAATACTCCGCGTAACCGCTCCGCCGAATCGATCAAAAAACCGCTCGGATGACCGGGCGGTTTTTTGATCGAAACCTCATGCGTTCAGGTATAGAAAATGAACGGATTTCTCCGATGATAGACTTCGACGAACTGCGAGCGCTCGTCGTTCGTGGTGGCGGAGCGGAGTTCTTCGAGGAACGTGTCGACCGCTTTCTTTCCTTCTTCGCCCTGCGTGGCGCGCTGGATCTCGGAAATGGTGTTCATGACGCTGCCCGTGAGTTCGGTGCGCCTGGCGTTCGTTCCCTCGGTTTTCATGATGTCGGAGATGGACGCCACGAAGGCCGACTGCTGTTCGGGTGTGTTCAGGGAGGTGAGGGTCTTCATAAACGACGTGGCATTGCCGCCGGCGCTCGCGACATGGCCGGCCGTCGCGAAGGCGGAAGCGAACAGGCTGGTATCGTTTTCCTGGAGATCGCGAAGCCCCTTCATGATCGCGGGAGTGTCTGTGCTGTACCAGTTTTTCGTCAACTCGGTCGTGAACGCGCGAAGGCCCGCCTGGGCTTCTCCGTTGGTGCCGAGGGCGTTCGCGAACTGGCTTACCTGCGTTCCCGCGGCCGACAGGGACGCGAGCGCGCCGCCGGACGTGAAGGAGGTTTCGAGCAGGGAACCGGCCTGTGACTGTTGTGCCGGGGAAAGGGACTGGATACTGCCCGAGAGCCGGTTTTGCTGCATGGCGGAACTGCCGCTCAGCGTTGTTCTCTGGATCGTGAGCGTCTCTTTGAGTCCGGTCAGCAGTGATGCCTGTTGACGATACCGTTGGAGCAGAATATTCGTCATCGCATCCATAGAAATTTCCTCTCTCTTCCTATAAATATATGTAAATCCCCACGTCTTGTCTATCCGGGAAGGTAGGAGAATAGGACGAAATCGTACCCGGCGTAAGCCTCAGCTGGGTCGAAATCTCCCCAGAGATCTGGGACGGCAAACGACATGCCAAGGGGGGTGTCCGGAGACCTGACTGAAAGAGTTGCCGAAGTGGCGTGGCAAGAAATTTGAGGGGTTGATATACTGTCTTGGGGCGCCTCACCCTCGTCAATCTGGAACCCGGGGTGCTTGGAGGGCTCAAACGATACAAAACGGACAGTGAGAGGTTGGCATGAGCAACAGAGACGTCATTTCCGGCGCAATTCGTGATTCGGGGCTGATTTTTCTGGTTCTGGGCACGGTCTTTCTCCTCGTTGGAATTCTCCTGTTGATCATCGGAGGCGTCGGTCTCTACGAACAGCACCGCAGCGGTTCCTGGAAACCAGTTCCGGCCGTCGTCGAAAAAGTCGACTGGCACGAGGAAGACAGAGATGACGGAACCGCGTATAGCGTCACCGGGACGTATCGGTACGAGTGGGAAGGCAAGACCTATCGGAGCGAGCGGATCGCCTTCAGTTCCGGGAGTTCCAGCGACAGATCGTCATGGCAGCCCATCTACGATTCCTTCAAGATGAGCAGGGACAGCGGGACACCGATCACCGTCTACGTCGATCCCGAAGCCCCGGCGAATGCGGTCGTCAGCCGCGACGTGACGATGGGAATGATCCTGTTTTCCTTCATCGGATCGATCTTTTTCACCCTCGGTACGGTGTTCGCCGCAGCGGGCGTCTGGAGTTATCTTCAGAAACGGGCTCCGGCGGATCCGCATCGTCCCTGGATCGGCGACGGACCGTGGCAGGGATTTCAGATCAGGAGCGGCGACTGGGTCGATGTCCTGCTGTCCTGGGTGATGGCTATCTGCGTCTCCCTCTTCGCGAGCATCTTCGTCTTCCTGATGCTGAAGGAACCGTCGACGCCTCTGCCGGTGAAAGGATTTCTCGGCATTTTCGTTCTCGTGGCGGCTCTTTTGCTATATAATGCCATGTATATTACTATGCGCCGGCTGAAATACGGCGACTCGATTCTTTTGCTCTCGCAGATGCCGCTCGTGCCCGGCACTCCGTTCGACGCCGTCGTCGTGACGAAGCGGGCGCTGAAGCCGGAAGACGGCTGCAAGGCGACATTGCGCTGTGTCGCGGTCGTGCGAAAGGAAAAATCGACGGGCACGGGCAAAAAGGTGACATACACCGAAGAAATCATGTATGAGAAAAGCGTCATCGTCCGGGTTGATCTGAATGCCGTTCGCGGCGACCGGTCCGCCATTCCCGTTCACTTTGAAATTCCCGGCCATATCCCTCCCCGGATCCTCAGTGTTTATCCTCAGATCCGTTGGAGACTGGTCCTCGAGGCAGAGACGGCCGGAATCGATTATTTCGCCGAATTCGATCTGCCGGTCTATCTCGCTCCGGATCCCACGTTGATCCAGTACAGAACGACCGAAACCTGATTTTCTGCGAAGAGCTCCCCGAATGTGTTACATTGCAGTCATGGAACCGAACGTTGAATCCCGAACCGACGGAACGTGCCCGGACGATTACGGCATTCTTCCGGTCGAATTCCGGCCGGGGTTCCTGAAACAGCTTCTTGGCCGAACCGGATTCACCGTCGGGCCAGAGCATCTCAGCCTGCATGCTGGTTCGGGCGACGGCCGGATTCCATACCGTGACATCCGGGATGTTACGCCCTCTGGCACATCCGTAACGCTTGATATTGTGCGAAATGACCGCTCAGCCAGCATCCGCCTCCGCACCGGAACCTCGCAGGAAGCCGAGAAGGTCGCGGCCCTCATCCGGCGCCTCACGGATGAATCGAAGCGGCTTCTCGAGATATTTGAGGCCGACTTTCCCGTAACCGCCCTCGGGAGCCTGATCGACGAATGCCTCGGCTTTCGCGGCAGTCCTTTCGTCGCGGCAGCCGACGCCCTCCTCGTGCATGCGATGAAGAAGAACGCTTCGGACATTCATCTCGAACCGCTTCCGGGCCATGTTCGGCTCACAGTCCGGATCGCGCGCGAACTGATAGAGGCGGGCACCTATCGTCAGGCCTTTCACGAGGGGCTCTGCTCGAGACTGAAGTTTCTGGCCGGTTGTCATTCGCACCGGACGGGCATCACCCAGGAAGGCGCGTTCAGCCTGGCTGACGGCGCCGGCGAAGCGAGACTTTCCGTGTATCCCGCCGCCGATGGCGAGCGGGTCGCGCTCAGGTTCATCCGGCCGATCGCCTTTCCCGATCTACCGTCGCTCGGCTGGCTGCCGGAAACCGTCGCGGCATGGCGACGTCTGCTCGCGGACGGCCCTGGACTCGCCCTCATCGCCGGCCCGGTCGGCAGCGGAAAAACCACGGCGTTGTATGCGACGCTCGCCGAACTGTCCCGCAGCGATGCTTCCGGCTTGCGGCGGGTGGCGACCATCGAAGACCCGATCGAAGGACGGGTTCCCGGCATCTGCCAGTCGTCGCTTTCATCCGAGACCGGCGCCAGTCTCGACGCCGCGTTCAAGCATCTTCTTCGCCAGGATCCCGACGTCATGGCCCTCGGCGAGATCAGAGACGCAGCATGCCTGCGCGAGGCGCTCCAAGCGGGGCAGGCGGGGCATCTCGTCCTGGCGACGTTCCATGCCGCGGATGCGGCCGGAGCGATCGAGCGTCTGAAGAAACTCGGCCTCGATCCCGGCCTCGTCAACGCCTCCCTGAAAGGCATCCTGTCCGTGCGCCTCGACAAGGGGGCGAAACCCTCCGCAGCCGTCTGGCAACCGGAACTGTCATCGGAGAGGTGACGAGTATCATGGGCATCGATATCATGACCGTCTTCACCTTCATTTTTCAGCCGCAAAAACGAAAGCGGCTCCAGAACGAGTCGATGGGCCTCTTCGCCGTCAATCTCGCGTCGGGCGTTCCCCTTCTGCAAACGCTCGACATTTCTCGCAAATCGATGCCCTGGCAGCCCTACCGCATGGCGATGAACGCGCTGTATTCCGCCCTGGGCAAGGGGCAGCCGCTGATCGAAGCTCTGAAGATGCAAGAGTGCAGGTCCCTTCCGACCTTCGTTCTCGTCATCATGGCATCGGACCTGACCGACGTCGAGAAGGGCAACCTGCTCCGCCTGCGCTATGCGAAAGCCGAAAGCGAAATCCCGTTTCTCGCCGGCTCCCTGGGATATCCCCTCGTGGAGCTCATGATCGCCATTCAGACGTGTTTCGCCCTCGTCATGTTCGTTCTTCCGCAGTTCAAGGAGATTTTCACGGGACTCCACGTCGAGCTCCCGTTTCTGACGCAAATACTGCTGAACGTATCCGACTTCATGGTCAACTGGTGGTTCATCGTGATGCCCGTTTTGCTTTTCATCGTCATCACCGGATTCATTCTCTGTGGTAAACCCGTGGTCAAGCGCATATTCAGGCGGCTTGCCGGCATTCATCATCTGGATTTCGTCGAAATCCTCCGGATTCTCGCCGAAATTCCGCCGGATGACATTGATCGCGTACTCGGAACGATTTCGTTGCCCGTCATCATGCCGTATTCGTCCGACATGGTCGGTGATTTCAAGGCTGCGCTCGGGTCAGGCCAGCCCGTGGACCAAATGCTTGCGCGGCATCATTTCGATCCCCAGGTCGCCTGGATGATCCGCCTCGGCCTTGAAGGGAAGGGAACCCGCGAAAACTTCAGCCTTGCCGCCGATCTGATCGAAGCCCGCGTAACCGGGACCCTGAATCGAAGCATCATTTTGATCAATACCCTGGCGCCTCTCCTGGTCGGAACGTTCGTCGGGTTCATCACGATTTCCGTGTTTCTTCCTATGGTCAATTTGTTGGAGCGCATATAGATGCTTGCCGACGCGAAAAATACAAATCCGTATGCCGACGACCTGATGACATTCACCAGGCTGATGCAGGCAGCCGAGGCATCGAAGCTGAACTTCCCGAAGGCACTTCGGGAACTGGCTTCCAGGCTTCCGGACGGCCAGGCGCAGCTCTGGGCGAATACCCTCTCTGACCGCATGGCGCGAGGTCATTCTCTCGCGGAGGCGGTCAGGAGCCTCGAAGGCATCGACCAGACGCTCGCGGCACTGCTTTCCGTTCCGGGCGGGTTCGGGTTCGAATCTCTCCTCACGGCATATTCGCGGTATCTGCTCCTGTTCGCCAGGCTTGCCGAACAGATCAGGACGGCGTTGCTGTACCCTCTCATCATCCTGTGGATCGCCCTGATGAACGTCGTCATTCTGAACGCGTATGTGTTCCCGGCGATGAAAGCCATGTTTCTCGAGCAGAAACAAACCGTTCCGGTCGTCATCCGGCTCCTGTATTTCCTGGATCCGGCGATGTATCCGTTCGCCCTGGCGCTGCCTCTATTCATAGCGTTTCTCGCAATCACCGGAACGAAAGTCTGGCTCACGGCCCCGGCGCACGAAATCCCCGCGACGTTGTTCGGAAAACTTCTGCTGCTCTCCCAGATTGCACGAGCAGAGCGTATCGGACGATTCCAATTCCTGCTCGCCCTCTTCATTCGGGCCGGATTCCGCCTGACAGACGCCATCCGCTTTTCGGCAGGGCTCGGCACCGGCATCCTCGCGGCCGGGTTGATCGATAAAGCCGAACGACTCGAACGCGGCGACAACGTCGCCTGCGTTGTTGGCGATGACGCCGTTCTCATGCCGATCTGCGGCTGCATTCAGTCGAAAAGCGACCCGGACGACCTCGCCGATCTTCTCGAAACGGCGTCGTCGACCAACATCTCCCACGCGGGGCGTCTGATCGGGCGCATCGAGCGTTTCGGCATCGTCATCGGCCTGGCGATCGCCGCCGTGATCGTTCTGATCATGACCATCGCCTTCTTCGATCCGTATTTCACGTTGATCCGAGGTGCGGTCTGATGAAACGCGGCGCCACTCTCGTCGACATTCTCCTGACGATCTCGCTCGCCGGCCTCCTCTTCGCCGGCGGCTACCGGCTCGTTTCCGCGGAGCGTCGCGCCCTTCGCATCGCCCGCGACAATAATATCGCCCTGTATGCCCTCGAGGGACTTCGCAATAGAATAATATATGATATAATGGCGAACTATTCGTATGACGCCGATCGCGTGGCGAAATACGTGAAGGATTTGGATCTTCCGTATCCCGTCGAGCTGAAAATGGCGGACGGGGCTCCGGAATCCGCATCTCAGAAAAGACTCGAGATACGGATGACCGTTCCCCGGCGCATGTACGACCCTGAACGGACCTATATCCGGGAGGTGATCCTTCCGTGACCAGGCGCATCGGATTCACCCTGATCGAACTGATGATCGTCATCGCCGTTCTCGGCGTTGTCCTGGAATCGTTCTTCGTTCCCCTCCACGGACTGATTCGCGACATCAGGTTCAACCGGACGGAGATTCAGGCGCAGGAAAGCCTGACGACCGGCTTCGTGCTCCTCGAGAAAGCGTTCGCCGCCTCGTCCGGCCTGGTCGTCAAAGGCGATGACGAACTGTCCCTCGTCGGGGGCCCCTGCACGGGCATCAGGCGAATAGAGGACGGGCGAGCCCTCGTCATCACGAAGCAGGGCGCCGAGATGCGGATCGATTTTTCCGGGGGAATCACGTTCGGCCCCTTCCGGCCGGCCGACGGGAAGACGACATGGTGCCTTGCGCATACGTCCGAGGCGCGCTTCCCGATGTTCTGGAGGTGCAGGAAATGAGCGGCATCTCGAAAAACGCTCGTCGCGGCGGCGTCATTTTGCTCGTCGTGATCGGCATCCTCATGATCGCAACCTGGGTGAGTCTCGATCACACCGGGAGGCTCCTGAAACTCGTCTCCTTCCAGCGCGAGACGATGCAGCGGCTGAGATCGTCCGACGTCCCGGCCCGCTCTGAGGTGCAGCCCCCCTGCAAGGCTTCCAGACCGAAATCGTATCACGCCGAACAGGCCTCCGGAACGGAATGAGGTTGTCACGCTCCCGATTCGGGGGTAATATGGGGAACACAACTTCCGGCGGCGGCCCTGCCGAGTCGCAGAAAGGACGAATATGAATTTCGTATTCCTGTCACCTCATTTTCCGCCCAACTTCTACCAGTTCCCGGTCGGTCTGGCGAAAGCGGGAGCCCGTGTTCTCGGCATCGGCGAAGCCCCCTGGGAAGAACTCCGCCCCGAGTTGCAGGCCGCCTTGGCCGAGTATTACCGCGTCAATTCCATGAACGACTACGACCAGGTCGTACGCGCGATGGGCAATTTCATTCATCACCACGGCCTGATGGATCGCATCGAATCGCACAACGAGCACTGGCTCCTGCTGGAAGGCGCGTTGCGCGAGGATTTCAACATTTTCGGGCCCAAGCGGCAGGCGACGCAGACGCTCAAGCGGAAATCCCTGATGAAAGAGGTCTTTCGGAAAGCCGGCATTCCCGTCGTGCGCGGCGAGGTATACCAGGACCCGAAGCATGCCCGCGAGTTCGCGAACAACGTAGGATTCCCGATGATCGCCAAACCCGATATCGGCGTCGGCGCTGCGTCCACCTACAAGATCGCGAACGCTCACGAGCTCGAGGAGTTCATCAAGGGAAAGCCCGACTGCGACTATTTCCTCGAGGAGTTCATCGACGGCGATCTCTTCACGTTTGACGGCATCACGAACAAGGACAACGAGATCGTTTATTATACCTCTCACTATTCAGACTTCGGCTGTTACGAGGCCGTCGCGTTCAACGACGACCTTTGGTATTATTCGCTGCGAAATATTCCCGAAAAGCTGCGCGACTACGGGTTCAAAAGCGTCAAGGCGTTCGACATCCGCGAGAAGTTCTTCCATTTCGAGTTCTTCCGGCGCAGGTCGGACGGCGAATTCATTCCGCTCGAACTCAACTGCCGTCCGCCCGGCGGCTTCACGACCGACATGATGAACTTCACCTCGGACATCGACGTCTACCAGCAGTGGGCGAACGTCGTCGTCCAGGGCCGTTTCACGGCCAGCGTCGAGCGCAAGTATCACTGCGCCCACATCGGACGCAAATACGGCAAGCAGTATCGTCTGTCGCACGAGCAGGTCATCGACAAATACGGCGATCAGATCATCATGTTCACCGAGGTTTCCCCCGTGCTCGCGCAGGTCATGGGGAACATGGCCTATCTCGCTCGATCACCCGATGAGAAGGAAATCAAACATATCGTGAATGATATTCTGGCGCTCGCCTGATATCCCCGATGCGTTTTTCCGGTCTCGCCACCCCCGTTGCGCTCGTCGATGGCCCCATCCTCGAGCGCAACGTCGCTTCCGCCTCCCGGTTCGCGCAACACCTCGGGATCGCCCTCCGGCCGCACGTGAAGACACACAAGTGCGCAGAGATCGCCAGGCTCCAGATGTCCGCGGGCGCCGCCGGCATCACCTGCGCGACGGTCGACGAGGCGGCCGCGTTCGCCGAAGCCGGCATTCGCGACATCTTCATCGCGTATCCCATCGTCGGCGAAGCGAAAATCGAGTTGCTGAAACGGTTCTGCGGCATCGCGAAGGTCGTCGTTGCGGCAGACAACGAGGAGCACATCGTCCTCCTCGAGTCCGCCGCGCCCGCGCTCGAATCGAAGTTGTTCGTGAGAATCGAGATCGACAGCGGCCATCACAGGTGCGGACTGCCGCCGGGTCCCGACGTGGTCCGGCTTGCGCGAAGAATCTCGGCTTCACCGGCCCTGGTTCTTGATGGCGTCTTCACCCACGCTGGACATGTCTACGCCGCGACAACGCCCGGGGAACGCCGCCTGATTTCCGAGACGGAAGGGCGTTCCGTCGTCGACGCGGCGATGATGATCCGGGATGCCGGCATTCTCTGCCCAAACGTCAGCGTCGGATCGACGCCGACCTGGCGCGTCTCGGGTGCCGTTCCCGGGGTGACCGAGGCGAGGCCCGGCAATTACGTATACAACGATGCCATCCAGGTCGGGCTCGGCGTCGCCGCCCCGGAAGACTGCGCATTCACGGTGCTTTCGACCGTCGTCGGCGTCTACGACGACCGTTTCGTCATCGACGCCGGCAGCAAGGCCCTCGGCCTCGACAAGGGTGCCCACGGCATCGAACTTCTGAAGGGATACGGCATCATCAACGCCTCCGACGGAACGATCGTGCGCGAATGGATCCTATCGCGCCTTTCCGAAGAGCACGGCATCGTCCCTCTCGAACCGTCTTTCCCGAAACCGGCTATCGGCGACCGCCTCTCGATCATCCCCAACCACTCCTGCGCCGCCGCGAATCTATATTCAACATTACATTATATCGATCCGAACGGTCTGCTTCAGCAGTATCACGTCATCGGACGCCACGCCTGACCCTCCGCCGACGCACCGGCGATCGAATTTGAAATCTGTTGGAGGGGCGGGTTTGAAACCCGCCCCTCCGTCTGCATCTACGACATTGGCATCGGACTCCGTTTGTGCTGTCGTTTTCCAAGATTCCGGATTCGGCTGGACAATCGGGCGTCGAACGGGTATCGTATGTGTTCGCGCTACGGCACGAACCCCGAGAAACATTCAACACAAGGTGAGGCATCCATGGCAGAATACAAAGATACGGTCGGCAAAGGCGAATTCCTGGGGCACCCCATCGGGCTCGTCGTCCTGTTCTTCACGGAAATGTGGGAGCGCTTCTCCTACTACGGCATGCGAGGCCTGCTCAAGCTGTACATGGTGAACTTCCTGTTCGTGAACCTGCGGCAACAGTTCCAGGGCAACACGGAAATGCTGATCCCGGGCGCGCCTGACGACGTTCTGTTCTGGCCGACCCTCCAGAAACTCATCCCGGGCGAAGTCGGCGCCAAGGCCTCGATGATTTATGGATTGTATACCGGCCTCGTCTACCTGACGCCGGTCTTCGGCGGCATGATCGCCGACAAGTATCTCGGCCAGCGCAAAACCGTCGCCATCGGCGGCATCCTGATGGCGATCGGCCAGTTCATGCTGATGTCGCCCAACCTGTTCTTCGTCGCCCTCCTGCTCTTGATCATCGGGAACGGCGCGTTCAAGCCGAACATCTCGACACAGGTCGGCAACCTCTACCAGCCCGGCGATCCGCGAAGAGACGGCGCGTTTACCTACTTCTATATGGGCATCAACCTCGGCGCCTTCCTGACGAACTTCGTCTGCGGCACCCTGGCCGCCCTCTACGGTTGGAAATACGGCTTCGGCGCCGCCGGCGTCGGCATGCTGCTCGGCGTGACGGTCTACCTGCTCTCCCAGAGCTACCTCGCCCCCGACAACATGATGAAGAGCAAGGAAGAGAAGCACGAGGACGTCGTGCAGACTGCCGAAACACCCTCGGAATCGGGCTCGAGCACGACGCTCACGATCGTCAACGGGCTGCTCGGCATCGACATCCTGATCGCCATCGCGCTTCCCATCTGGGGCTTCATGACCTCGTTCTCCCTCAACATGATCATGGGCTTCCTGTTCACCATCACTGCCGCCTTCTTCATCAATGGCCTGCGGAAAGCGAAGCCGGCCCTCACCGAGGCTGAATGGCAGGGCATCGCGGCCCTCGTCGGCCTGTGCGTTCTCAACATCGTCTTCTGGTCGGTGTATGAACAACAGGGCAACACGATGCAGAGCTGGGCCGACGAACAGACGGTCTGGCCGATCATCTTCGGCTTCCAGATTCCCTCGACCTGGTTCCAGTCGTTCAACCCCGGCGTGATCTTCCTGCTCGCGCCGCTTCTCGACATGTTCTGGGCCTGGCAGAACCGCCGCGGCAAGGAGCCGAGCAGCGTCACGAAGATGGCCATCGGCAGCGTCATCCTTGGCCTCTCGTTCATCGTCATGGTCGTCGGCGTGCGGATGGTCGGCGACACGAAGGGAAGCCCCTTCTGGCCGCTGTTCTGCACCTTCCTGCTGACGATCGGCGAGCTGTATCTGTCACCGGTCGGCCTGTCGCTGGTCACCAAGGTGGCCCCGGCCCGCGTCGTGTCGATGATGATGGGCATGTGGTTCCTGTCCAGCTTCGCCGGAAACTACCTGTCCGGCTACATCGGCACCTTCTACGAGAACAAGACCCTCTCCAAGGAGGCGTTCTTCTGGCTGCTCACCTTCCTCGGCCTCGGAACGGGCGGCCTGATGTTCGCCTTCAACAAGCCTCTCAAAAAGATTCTCGGGTAACCGAACTCCCCCTGAAAAGGGCCCGAAAGGGCCCTTTTTCTTTTGAGAACCGGTCCGCAGATATCGCTGATGGCTTGCCTCGGCGCGTGCCAGCCGAGTATATCTGGGGAGTTTGAGGGACGTGATACCAGATTCTCATGAGTTCTGCAGAAAGCCACTGCGCCACTCGCTCTGAGATTGTCGAAGCCTGACCTGAGCATGAAGATGGGGCCTCTCGTATTTCACAGGCTCATCACGAATGGGAACCCCAAACTCAGCATTCTGCTGCGAAGGATTGCATGATAGAAGGGGTTCGATATCACGTCCCCACAATTGAATGATTCATCTGCTTGCTTCGGCGCGGGATGGCGGAGTATATCTTGATGAATTCACGATTCAGACCACATGTTCGGAAACGATGCCTCATGCATGCTCACACAGCGATGAACCAAGATTCTCGGGTCGGTATCGTCATGCTGACCTGGAACCAGAAGCAGATGACGTTCGAGGGACTCGATGCGCTGCGACGTCTCGACGGGCCGAAACCCCGGGTCGTTCTCGTCGATAACGGGAGCGTCGACGGCACCTGCGAAGCAGTCAGGGCCGCGTATCCAGAGGTCGAGGTGCTCGGACTTCCCGAGAACAAAGGGTTCTGCGCAGCGAACAATCGGGGCGCCGAGCTTTTTCTGAAGGATCCGTCGATCGAATACGTGCTGTTCGTGAATAACGACATCGATCTCGAGCCGGACTGCGTGAACCGGCTCGTCTCCTTCATGGACGCGACCCCGTCCGCCGGGGCCTGCGGACCCCTGATTTTCTACGATTCCCCGCGCGACGTCGTCTGGGCCGCGGGCGGCCGCATCTTCACCGACCTGATGTGGTTCCCGCCGATCCTCCGCGACAGGCCCTGGCGGTGCGGGAACACGCCGCGGCGCGTCGGGTATATCCACGGCTGCGCGCTGCTGGTGCGGCGTTCGGTGATCGAGACGATCGGCATGTTCGACGAGCGGTTCTTCATCTACCACGACGAGGTCGACTGGTGCCACCGCATGGCGAAGGCCGGCTGGGACGTCTGGCTCGTTCCGGCCGCGCGGCTGTATCACAAGGTCTCCCAGGTCGTCGGCCAGCACAGCCCGATGATGATCTACTATACCTCTCGCAATAAATTGCTGTTCTGGTGGAAGCACGGCCGCCTGTCGGACATTCCGAAATTCTACGCATTCCATCTCTGGAAACTGGTCCGCATCTTCGCCCGCGCCGGCTCCCCCTGGGCGCTGGTCTCGCTCTTCAAAGCCCTGCTCGACGCCGTCACCGGCGCCTTCGGCCGCGGCCATATCGAAGCCGCGCGAAAGAAGAACTGAGATGGACCTCGATCCGTTCAAGCGGTGGATGTGGCTGAGGACGCTGTATCTGAAATGGCGTCTTCCCGTCCGATATCCGTTGATTCTCAACATCGAGCCGACGAACCGGTGCAACCTCGCCTGCGCGATGTGCCCGCGCTCGATCAGCGGCCGCCCGGTCGCCGACATGGAGTGGGGGCTGTTCGAGAGGCTCGTCTATGAACTAAAACGGGAAGGGCCGATCCTGAAGGTGTTCCTCCAGAAAGACGGCGAACCGCTCCTGCACCCGAAGATCGCGCAGATGGTCGAGATGCTTGCCGACGCCCGCGCCGCCAAATCGATCGGTATTATAACGAATGGTACACTTCTTAGCGAGGACATGTTTGCCGATCTCGCGGCGGCCGGCCTCGACGACCTGATCGTCAGCATCGACGCCGTCGAACCCGCGGGGTATGAAAAACTCAAGGGGGCGAATGCTTACGAACGCGTCGTGGCCAACGTCGAGAGGGCGATCGCGATGAAGCGCGAGCACAACCTGAAAAAGCCCCTCATCAAGGCGCGCATGGTCGAGCGTCGGGGCCATGAGACAGACGTCGAAGCGTTCCGGCGACGCTGGACAGGAAAAGCCGACATGGTCGACATCACGCCGTATCACACCTGGATCGGCGCGGTCGGCGACGAGCGATGTTACGGCCGCGACGGCCGGTATCCCTGCTCGCTTCTCTGGTATACCGGCATCGTCAACTCCGACGGCCAGGTCTCACCCTGCTGCATCGATTACGAATGCCGCGGCTCGCTGGGCCGGGTGGGGAAGGGCGGTTTCAAGGAAATCTGGAACGGAAAAGCCCTGCATGATCTTCGCATGAAGCATCTGAAGGGCGAATACGGCAGGACCGCGATCTGCGGCAACTGTGAATACTGGCTGATCAAGGAGGACATCGGCGCCTGGCTGCGCCGTATCTATAGAGTATCGAATACACCCGCGACCGGAGGCGGCAGATGAGCAGTTCGACCACCAAACCGTCGGGAACCATCCCGCCCTTGCGGCGCCCCCTGCGCGTCGCCTTCGTCAACCCGCCATTCCTGCCCGACTACTCGAGAGGCCAGCGCTCGCCGGCCGTCACCCGGAGCGGAACGCTGTATTACCCGATGTGGCTCGCAGCCGCGGCTGCGCACGCCATCCGTCTCGGCCACGAAGTCGAGCTGATCGACGCGGTCGCCATCGGCAAGAGCCACGACGATACGATCGCGCGGCTCCGGGCGTTCGCGCCCCACCTGGTTCTCGTCGAGGCCGCCACGCCCAGCATCGAGAACGATCTCGCGTTCGCGGCGCGGGCGAAAAACGCGTGCGCGCCGGCGAGCGTGTTCGTGTGCGGAACCCACGTGTCCGCGCTTCCCGGCGAGTCGCTGGCGCTTCAGCCGTCGATCGACGGGGCAGTGATCGGAGAATACGAGATTCCGCTCGAACAGATTCTGGACTGCCTGGCCGAAGGTCGCGCCGTGGAAGGTGGCGAGGGCGTTCACCTGCCAGGCCGGCCGGCGGCTCCGCGGACAAGGTACTTCGAGAATCTCGATGCGCGGCCGTTTCTGAGCGAGGTCTATCACCGGTTTCTGCCGATCTCGAGATATTTCAACCCGAATGCGCACCATCCGATGGTTTCCATCCTGTCGGGCCGCGGCTGTCCGTTCCGATGCACGTTCTGCGTGTTTCCCCAGACCCTCACCGGCCACGAATACAGGAAACGTTCGGTCGATTCGCTGATCGAGGAGTTCCGCTGGATCGCCGAACACATGCCCCAGGTGCGCGGCGTCTTCATCGAGGACGACACGTTCACGGCAGACAGGAAGCGCGTCGCCGAGTTCTGCCGGAAACTTCGCGAACTGCGACTGCCGCTGAGCTGGACGGTGAACGCCCGCGCCGATGTCGATCTCGATACCCTGCGCGCGATGAAGGGCGCCGGCCTGCGGGGCGTCTGCGTCGGCTTCGAGTCGGGGAGCCAGGAGCTTCTCGATCGTATTCGCAAAGGCACGAGCATCGCCTCGATGGAGCGATTCGCTGCCGATGCCCGCACCGCCGGCATCAAGGTTCACGGCTGTTTCATCGTCGGCCTGCCCGGCGAAACGCGCGTGACGCTGCAGCAGACTCTCCAGTTCGCCCTGCGGCTTCCTCTCGATACGGCGCAGTTCTACCCCCTGATGGTCTACCCGGGAACCGAAGCCTTCGATTGGGCGAAAGCGAACGGCATGCTCACGGCGGATCGGTGGCGGGACTGGTTGTCTTCTGATGGTCTCCACCAGTGCGTCGTCAGGTCCGCCGATCTGACGAGCGCCCACCTGGTGCGCTTCTGCAATCATGCGAGACGGAAGTTCTATCTGCGGCGCTCGTATCTGCTCGCCACCGCCTGGCGGGTTCTCTCCGACGCCGAAGAGCGGCATCGCGTGGTCCGCTCGGCCCGCACGTTCCTTCGGCATCTGTTCCTCGACAGGTGATGCGGCGTCTGCATGATCGTTCCTGAACCCCTGCAGGTGTCGGTTGTCGTTCCGGCGTTCAACAGGCCGGAAACGCTGGCCGGCTGTCTCGAAGCCCTTGCTGCCCAGCAAACATCTCGAACCTGGGAAGTCATCGTCATCGATGATGGCTCCTCCGACAATCTGTCGGACGTCGAATCGAGATTCAAGGAACGAATACCGCTTACCTGGGTGAGGATGCCCGTAAACGGCGGCCCTGCGCGTGCGAGAAATGCGGGCATCGGGAAGGCGAGGGGAGAGATCGTTCTGTTCACCGACGCAGACTGCCGGCCCGAACCGGGCTGGATCGATGCGTTATCAGCCCCGTTCGACGATCCCGGGGTGACCGGGGCGAAGGGCGTCTACAAAACCGCACAGACGGATCTCTGGGCGAAGCTGGCGCAGCTCGAGTTCGAAGAGCGGTTCGAGCTTCTTTCCGGTCAGCCTGACATCGATTTCGTCGACTCGTATTCCGGGGGGTTCAGGCGGGCGGCGCTCGTGGCCGTCGGCGGGTTCGACACGAGTTTTCCCCGGGCGGACAACGAGGACGTCGATCTCTCGTTCCGCATCAAGGCGCTTGGGGGGCGTTTCGTGTTCGTCCCGGGCGCCGTCGTCTGGCATACGCACCGGGAAGGCGCCTGGCGGTATTTTCTTTTGAAGATCGGCCGCGGCTACTGGCGGATGCGCGTCTACCGCCGGCACCCCGGAAAAGCGGGGCGGGACAGTTATACGCCGTTCAGTCTGAAAGCCCAGCTCGTTCTTCTTGCGGTTCTGCCCGTTCTTCTGCTTTCGCCGCGTTACCGCCGGCGTCTTCTGCCCGTCTGGCTGATTTCCTGGGTCGCGACCTGCGTATCGCTAGCACGAATCAGCCTGCGGAGAGATCCCTCGCTCCTTCCCTGGACGCCGGTTCTTCCGTTCGTGCGTGGCGTCGCGCTCATCATCGGGATGGTGAAGGGGATCGCAGCCGCAGCAGCAGAACGTCTCCGAGATTCGTCCCGCTAAAAAAGGCCGGATAGAGCCTGTTTCGCGACTCGAGCCAGGCTGCCGCATCGAAGGTTCGAACGGCGTTCGCAAGTTCCTCGACGGATGAGTTCGCGATATCATCAGACGTCAGAAAACCGCCGGCCGAGGAGGAATTTCCGTCGTGACCGTCCGTTGCAAGCACGGCAACGTCGATCTTTAGGCCTTGTTGCTTCGCTCCCGAAGCGAGTTCGAGAACGAGGGACGTCGCCCGCCCGCCCCGGCCTGGTATTATACCATGAGGTATATAGACTTCCAGTTCTCCGTAAAAGAGCACCCATGCGTCCTCGATTTCCTCGCGGATCGCCCCAAGATGTTTACATAATATTTCTACCCACGATGTTCGTTCGCCCGACATCGGAAACGGGGACAGGCATGCGGGGTGTCCCGAGCCGCGGATGATGTCGGCAAGACGTTCCGCCATCATTCGCGGACTTGCGATGCAGTGAAACCGGTACCGGTTCTCGTCGAACATCCCCGGTTTGAGTGTCTCCTGCAGACGCCCCGCACGGCCGTCGGAGAGGAAGCGGAGCGCATTTTCCGGAAATCCGGCGATTCCAGAGGCGATCTCGAATGCGTCGGCGAAGGTCGTCGGATCGGGCGAGAAGGGGCCGGACCCGATGTCATGCGGATGATCTCCCGGGACATCGGAGATGGCGAGCACCGTCACCACGGCGCCGCGTTCGAGAAGCACGCGAAGCAGGTTCCCGCCCTTGACCGCCGAGATGTGTCTTCTGACGGTATTCACTTCGCCGATAGGCCGGCCCGATGAAACGAGTGATGTATATACTGATATAATATCATCATCTCTTAACGGAGGGACGGGGCTTTCAAACAGCGAAGACGCGCCTCCGGAGATCAGCGCGAGAACGTGTCTTCCCGGCTCCATCCGTTCGGCGGCCCGAAGGGCGTGGCGGGCGGCCTCGAACGATCCGGCATCGGGATACGGATGGCCGGCCGGAAAGAAGGCCGCAGTCACGCCTTCAGGGACGAGCGGTTCGGCGCCAGTTCCGGCGGGAGCGACGCAGATGACGGAACGGGGTAGGGCGATTCCCTCGCGGAAAAGCGCGCCCGCGAGCATTTCCCGGGAGGCCTTTCCGACGGCGATGATATGATCCGGATCGCGGATGTCCCGCGGAAGATGACGACGGACGCATTCGCGCGTGTCCGCGGCTTCGATGAGGATATCCGGCAACTGCCGCAGGAGTTCGGAGCCCTTCCGTTCATCAGCCATGCGGGAGATGATATCAGATGTTCAGAATCCTGCGCGCGGCTCTGACATTATGGTATCTTCGTTGGTGCAACCCAGAACGACGGAATGGAATGACGAGTGGCTGAACAGACAAAAGAACAGAACAACGGAACCGGCTTTCTGATCGGGCTGCTGCTCACGACGATGGTGCTGGGCATTCTCGTCCTGGCCGTCAAGTCGGATTACCGTATCGACCAGAACCTGGCCTCGAACGAGGAATACTATTCGAACGTCGGCGTCGAAGACGAATCCGGCGACGATCGGAACTGACGTGACGACGTTCATCATCCTGACGCTGGCATACGTCGCCGGCATGTCGACGGTGAGCCTGCTCGGCATCGCGGGCGGCCCCTTCTTCCTGCTGCTGGCCGCGATGTTTTTCGCCGCGGCGGCGATCCCTTTCTGGCAACAGCACGGCGACAAGCTTTCCGCCGGCGAGATCGGAGACATCGCGGAAGACGAGAACCCGGTACCCGTTCTTTCGATTCTTCTGCTGACCGGCGCCTGTTTCTTTTTCGGCATGTTCCGCTATGGGACGGCGCTCAACGTGCTCTCGCCGCACCACGTCGACCGCGTCATCGATTCGAGCAACCCGTTTGGAAAATGGCGCGTCGTCGGCCGGGTGATTGAAGAACCGACGCTGAAGAACGATTATCTCGAAGTCATCATCGCCCCCGATACGGCGCAGGAGATCATCTCCACCAGGCAGCAGAAACCGCGCGCAGCCACATCCGGAAAAGGGAAAGGAAAAGGGAAAGGGAAGGGACGCAAACCGTCATCCACCCTCCAGCCCGCTCTCGATTCTCAGGTTGCATCCGAAACCACTGCGGCGACCGACCTCGCTCCCGAAACGCCCCCGCCCGACGAGAAGACCATCGACGACGGCCTGATCCTGGCCCAGGTCTTCGAGGAAAACGATGCGTTCAAGCTTCTGAAATTCAACCAGCGGATCGAGATCAGCGGGCACTTTTCCGTTCCGTCGGCCGCCCGCAACCCCGGCAGCCTCGATTATCAGCGGTCTCTCCGGAACCGCGGCATCTTCCGGACCGTCCGGATCGCCGGTCGCGGCGCCCGCCTCGAGATCATCGAGGACGACCCGAGCGGCTCGCCCTGGTACCGGTTCGCCCTGTATCTTCGCACCTCGATTCTCGGCGTCATCAAGCAGACGATGCCGTACCCGGAATCCTCGTTCCTCGGCGGCGTTCTTCTCGGCCTGAGAGGCGGCCTCCCGCCGCAGGTGACGACCGAATTCCGCAAGACCGGCGTTTCGCACGTTCTCGCCGTCTCAGGCCTTCACGTCACGATCATCGCCGGCATGTTCTACGGGTTGTTCGTGATGTTCGGCGTTCCGCTGCGGATTTTCTCGCCGATCATCGTCTTCTTCCTGTTCACTTTCGCGCTCATCGTCGGCTGGCCGAGCTCCGCGGTTCGCGCCGCCCTCATGAACAGCCTCTTTCTGCTGTCGCGCGCCTATCTCGGCGACCGCGGCTTCCGGGCGTCGATCATCTTCGCCCTCTCCGTCGCGGCGGCCTACATCCTGACCGTCAACCCGCTCCAGCTCACCGAGCCGAGCTTCGTTCTCTCGTTCATGGCGATCTACGCTCTGGCGATGTTCTCGGAACCCGCCGAAAAACTGCTTCGCGAATGCCTGCGCGGTCCCGGCCTCGCCTTCGCGTTCGGGGCTGTCGCGCTGCTGTATCTCGTCGTGGTGCTGAAGCGCGATCTCGTGCTCGCGCCGTATTTTTTTCCAGGTATTGCCTTATATATACTAGCATCAGTTATTGTATCGCGGCGCTTTTCACGGGTTTCCGGCTTCCAGAGTTTCAGCTTCGAAATGCTGCCGCAGTGGCTGATCGGCTTCACCTCCTCCCAGATCGCGATTTTCCTCGCCATGATGGGCCCGCTCTCGGCCTACTATTTCGGCTCGATGTCCCTCTCGGCGCCGATCGCGAACATGATCGCGATCCCACTCATCGGCGTCATCGTCCAGGTCGGCCTGATCGCCGGCCTCATCGGCTCGTTCGTTCCTGTCGTCGGCCTCCACCTCGCCCTCGTGATCAATGCGGCGAACTGGCTCGCGGTCAAATTTTTCCTGGGCATGGCCCACTTCTTCGCCCTGGTCATCCCGTTTCCCCGCGTTTCTCAGCCGGGCATCGGCCTCCTGCTCCTCTACTACGCCCTCCTGCACCTGTATTTCTTTTGGGACGAACTGTCGACATATGCATCGGCGCTGTGGGCCGCCGTCGTCGACCTCTGGGAAGACCCCGACTACAAGTGGGGCCTCGGCCTCATCGCCGCAGGCGGCATCGCCGTCTTCGCCTTCCTCGCCGTCTTCGGGGTCTCGCGCGTCGAAAGTCGGCCGTCGATGCGTCTCACGATGCTCGACGTCGGGTTCGGGGCCTCGCTTCTTTATGAAAAAGACGGCAAGACGCTCCTCGTCGATGCCGGGTATCGAGACACGTTCTCGGGGTACGACGTCGGGGAACGCGTGATTCAGCCTGCCCTTTCCTCGAAAATGACGAACGCCCTCGACGCCGTCGTCCTCACGTCTGCGCTCCCGGAACGCATTTCGGGCCTGCTCTCGGTCCTCGATAATTACCGCGTGCGCGCCATTTACGCCCCGTTCGAGATTCCGACCGACGGGAAGCGCGTTCCCTTCGGCGAATATGTCCGGCGGTTTTCCCTCGCCGACATGAAGGTCGAAGGCGATTACAAGAAGGGCATCTACCTCTCGTCCCCCCCGAACTATTATTGGGAACAGGCCGCGGACTCGTTCAACGCGTTGGTCAAGGCCGTGAACAAATACCGCATTCCCGTCCATCCCCTCGTCGCGGGCGTCCGCATCGATGGGTTCGGCGATTCCGTCGAGATCCTCGCCCCCGCGACCTTCACACCTCGCTTCTCCTGCTATTACGACGGCGCCGCCCTGCTGTTCAAAGAAGGCGGCGACCGTATCGCCTACGCACCGGGCAACGCGTATCTCTTCGAAAAAGCGCTTCCCGCCGAACTGAACGGCCTTCTTCTCGCCGATCTGCCGTATCCCTACGAAAAGTTCGCCGAGTATGTCCGCGCGACGAAGCCTGAATGGGTCGGCATCAGCTTCCGTAAGCCTTCCTCCTGGCTGATGGAACGATATTACATGCAAAAGCTCCTCGACGGCCGCTCGATCCAGTTCAACCGCCGCAGTCGCGACCTGCCGCTGCCGGTGTATCGCACCGAGCGGTACGGCGCCATCCAGGTCACGGCGCGCCAGGGAAAATTGTATACGAAAACATATATCAATCCCGTAAGCGAGGAGGCCAGATGATGCGTCTGACGACCCTCGAAAAAACGACGTTCGGCATGATGGGCGGTATGATCGTCCTCGGCGTCGTCCTGCTCATGTTCCAGATCGCCCGGGAGCGCAGTGCGAACCTTCATACGCTCGGCGCCATCGACCGTATTTCCCGGCTGACGGAGCGCGAGGTCCCCGAAAAATCCCAGGAGCACGACGAGCCGGAGGAAGAAGACGGATTCGGCAGTCTTCCGAAGCTCAATCTGAATACCGCGACGCTCGCCCAGCTCGATGCGCTTCCCGGCATCGGGAAGGCGATGGCCGAGCGCATCATCGACCTGCGCAAAACGAAAAAGGGATTCAAGAGTCTGGCGGAGTTGAAAGAAATCAAGGGCGTTTCCTCGAAAAAATTCGCCCAACTGAAGCGGGTGCTGACCGTCTCCGCCCCCGGCGCCGGAGAACCGCGCCGGCTGAACCTGAACTTTGCGTCGCTCGACGAACTCGAGGCCCTTCCCGGCGTCAGCCCGAAACTCGCCCGGGCCATCTATGACGCGCGGAACGCGATGGGGGGCTTCAAATCCGTCAAAGATCTCGAAGACATCCCCGGGCTAACCGAGAAGAAATACAAGCTCTTCGAAGCCCTCGTCGAAATCAAGTAACCGGAACAGGCCATGACAGACTACGGATTCGAGCAAACATCGTTCAAGAGCACCGCCATGAAGGTCTGGTTCGTGATCGTGTTCCTGATCATGGTCTCGGTCTGGGCGATGGTGCTCAGTCCCGACCACGGCGGCATCGGTCCGTCCGCCATGAACCCGAAGCTTCGCATCGACTTCGTGAACGTCGGGCAGGGCGATGCGATCCTCGTCAGGACGCCGCGCGGCAGGGTGTATCTCATCGACGGCGGCATGAACGTCTCATCGACGCAGGCGGTCCGCGAGAACCGCGACCTGATCCAGAACTACCTTCGCACGAAGCGCATCCGGCGTCTTGACGGCATCGTCGTCACGCACAACCACAACGACCACCTCGGCGGCATCATTCCGGTGCTCAAGCTGCTCAAGGTCGATCGCATCTGGGACTGCGGCAGCGTTGCGAACACGCAGACCTACAAAGAATATGCCGAACTATGCGAAAAGAAGCGCATTCCCCGCATGACCGCCAAGGCGGGCGACGTTCTCGACTGGGGTTCCGAACTGTTCGTCACGGTCCTTCATCCCGAATCGGTCTCGAAATCGCAGGAATTCTCGGACCAGAACAATATGTCCGTCACCCTGCTCGTGCGTTACGGGAAGGTAACGACGCTGCTCTGCGGTGACATCGAGATCGCCGCCGAAGAGGAGGTCGCCCGCTACGGCGATGCGATCCGCGCCCAGGTCGTGAAGATTCCTCATCACGGCTCCGACACCAGCATCAACAAACGGTTCTGGAACCTCGTCAAACCAGCTCTCGGCATCATCCAAGTCGGCCGCGACAACCCCTTCGGCCACCCGAAACTCGAGGCGCTCGACCTGTATCGAAGCATGGGCGTCGACCTGAAACGAACAGACTCGAACGGCACCGTCAGGCTTCTCGTCGGGGGCGAAACCGAACGCGACTACACGGTCGAGGTTGACCGAAACCTCTAGCGTCTCTATACTTATTCAATAATTTTCCCATCCTCACATTTTTTCCCGAAAGGAAAGGTATGGAAGCAGCCATTCTCAAGAACCTCCCCACCAACGTCGAAGATTATCAGGCTCAGTGGCAGGCACTCAAAGCCGCCGACGCGGGCCTTGCAAAAATTGTCGAGGCCGTCTCGAAGCCCGAGGGCACGGCCCTGATCTTCAGCCACGACGACCCCGACGGCATCACCAGCGGCCTCATCTTCAAGCGCATGCTCGTGAAAAAAGGCTGGAAGGCCGAACTGCGCATGCCCGCCGGCTTCCTTCTTCAGCCGCAGCAGTGGGAAGACGCATTCCGCGAGATACCCGACGTAAAAGCCGTCTTCATGCTCGACAAGGGCACGCTGATGCCGTATTCCGAGTTCGGCAAGAAGGCGCCGCTCTACATCGTCGATCACCACCCGACCCCCAAGGCACCGACCGACTGCGTGATGTTCAACCCGAGCCTCGAGAAATACACCCCGTGCTCGACCTCGATCCTCGCGCACGGCATCGCCACCCTGAGCGGCACCCGCGACCAGTTCGACGATTTCCTGTGCCTCATGGGCCTCAAGGGCGACTGGGCGATCGAGCCCGTCACCGGCGTGCTCGTCGATTTCGCCAAGCCGTTCATCGCCACCTACGGCGTGGCCTTCAAGAACATGCTGACCCTGCTGCGCGAGCGGCCGACCATGTTCGACGCCTCCCAGCGGGAAAACACCTGCCTGCTCTCCCGCGTGACCGAGTTCGTGCATGCGACGGGCGGCGGCGGCTTCCAGTATTTCTACAACGACCGGGAAGAAGCGCTCAAAAACGTCGATCACCCCGCGCTCATCGCGAACGCCCTCGAGGCGCTCGCCCCGCAGGTCGAGGCGCTCACCCGCATTTCGACCCTGCAGAGCTTCGTGCAGATGATTCCGCAGGAGTTCAAACAGCCGCTCGACAAGATCTTCCGCTACTTCCTGCAGGACTGGGACAGCGCCGACAAGTTGCTCAACTCCTCCGTGCGGGCGCTCAAGCTCGAGAACACCAGCATCTACCTGTTCGTCGGCGGAAAAGTGCCGCTGCTTCCCATGATCGGCTCGATCAAGCTGTTCGATCTCAAGCAGACGGCCGGCGACAAAGATGCGCAGATCATCATGGTCAGCTCGGTCTCGCCCGACTACACCCACGTTTCCGTCCGCGGAACCGGCGATCGCGTCCATTCGGGCAAGATCTGCGGCTCGCTGCAGGATGCCCTCCAGGCGAAATACGCGAAGTACAAAGACAAGATCAGCGGCGGCGGCCATCCCCGGGCGGCCGAATGCACGGTGCGCACCGCCGACGTCACGTTCTTCAACGTCCTCAGCCTGCTGATGACGCACCTGAACGAGATGAACGAGATCGACCAGAAGTTCGCCGAAGGCAAGCCCAACAAGGGCCTCGCGAAGCGGGCGAAGGAGCTCGGTCTCGAATATCTTGCCACGGCCGGCTTCTGAGGCAGTGGCGAACGAATGACATATAAGGAAACCGATTTTCCCGGCCTTCTCCGCTACCTGAAAACCGTCGCGACGGAAGAGAGCGACCCGTTTCTGCTCAAACAGGTCGTTCTCCAGCTCGTGAAGCTGTATGACGAGGTTCCGGTGTATCCCGGGATCGTGAACATGTGCCTCGGCAAGGTTGTGAAGACCGTTCCTGCCGCCGATGTCGAGGTCGGTCAGAAGATCCACGTGAAAAACCGTGAGGACTGCTACACAGGGATCGTCGCCTCGAAGGATGAGGACGGCGTCACCCTGAAACAGGTCCGTCAGATCGTCACCGAAGACGAGCTCGAGCTCGAGTTCGGCGAGATGGAAAAAGTCTCGGTCATCAACGACAGGGCGCTCGAGGAGCTGTGGCCTTCGCTGGTATTCCCGAAAGAGAAAGGTATTTGATGAACTATACGATCGAACGGGATGAAAACCACCTGCTGGTCGGGCCGGCGAAGTTCACGGTCGTCTCGGGAGCCGTCGAGGTCATCGCGGCCAAACTCGGGGCCGGGAAAAGCCTGACGGTGCCGGTCGGGAAGCGCGTTCCCATTCTCGGTCTCGAGAAATCGCAGCTCGAGATCGAGGCGGGCCCTGACGCCGTCACGAAGATGGAAGCCGGCTCCATTCCCGCGGAATGGGACAAGCTCGCGGAAGAGATCGCGGCGGAGCACAAGGCCGGCCTGCTCTACACGGTGATGGTTCTCGGCGAGGTCGACACCGGGAAAACCTTCTTCAGCACGTATCTGGCGAACCGCCTGATCGGCAAGCTGGGCCGCACCGCGATTCTCGACTGCGACACCGGCCAGTCCGACATCGGCCCCTGCGGCTCGTTCGGCATGCTGGTGATGAAAGAGCCCTGCGTCTTCCTGACCGAGGAGCCGCCGACGCACCTCTACATGCTCGGCGCCCACTCGCCGAACCTGCACCTCGTTCCCGCGCTGACGGGCCTCGCGGCCATGATGAAGAAGGCGCGGCAGGAAGCGGACGCGCTGATCATCGACACCACCGGCTGGGTGCAGGGCGACGGCGGGCGGGCCCTCAAGAAGGCCAAGCTCGACATCGTCGAGCCGGAAAAGGTCGTGCTGATGCAGCGCGGCACCGAGCTCGAGCACCTGGTGAAGCACCTGCCGCCCGAGCGGATCGTGCGCCTGCCCGTATCGAAGAAGGCGTCGTCGACCTCGCAGATGGAACGCAAGCACCTCCGCGAACTGGTGAACGTCAAATACTTCAAGGACGCCCGGGTCTTCGAAATACCGTTCCGCCAGGTCATCACCGACCGCTGCTTCTTCATGAGCGGCACGAAGATGGAGCTCGAAGGCACCTTCTGGGCCGAAAAGCTCTCGGGGTGGGAGGGCACCTTCGTCGTGACCTCGGGCCCGCTCATGGTCGAAATGACCAAGAAGTGGCCCAAAGACCTCGGCATGGTGCGAAACTTCATCTCAGGGGAAGAGAAAGGCCTGATGATCGCCCTTCTCGACGCGAACCAGGACGTCCTCGCCATCGGACGCCTCGAGACGATCGACTTCCTGAACAACGCCTTCCGCATCCGCGCCCCCTTCAAGGGCGACACCGGCAGGATCCGCTGCATCCAGATGGGTTCCCTGAAAATCACCGAAAAAGGGGAAGAAGCCGGCTTCCTTGAACCCGGCTCCCTCTGATCTATTTTGTAACAATCTCTATACAACCGGCCCCGGTGTCATCCGGGGCCGGTTTGCAATTTCGCGATGTCAGGGCGAATTTCAAATCCGCCCCTCCGGGGGCATCGAAATGTTCATGAAAATGCAGAACCAATCGGAATAAATCGTTCCGTATACAAAACACCGCCGAGTCGGAACCCGGCGGTGTTTTGTATCCTATGATCTTTTATTTCTGGAGGGTTTCGGCCTGGCGGAGCGCGGAGGCTTCGCGGAGGAGCTTCATGCCGGCCTGGCTTCCGCTGTTCTCGACGGCGATCGAGAGGGCGCGGAACTCGCCATCGTCGAGGCCCTGGCAGCGCAGGACGAGCGAGCGGGCGAGGGGAGCAGCGAGCGGGGAGACCTGCTGGACGCCGACGAGGGCGACTTCGGCGGAGAGAGCGCGGTCGTAGGCGGCGAAGGCGGCTTCCAGCGAGGAGGTCTCGAGGACCTTCTTGATGCACTCGACGGCGTCGAAGCGGCCGGAGCCGAACTTGTTGTCCTTGCCGGCGGTGCCGAGGTCGATCGAGGTGGATTCGGCCAGGCTGCGGACCTGCTCGATGGTGAGCTTCGGGTTCGCCTGGAGCATCAGGGCGACGAGGCCGGCGACGTGCGGGCAGGCCATCGAGGTGCCCATGTTGGAGACGGTGCCGTTGCTGGTGTTGCAGGAGATGACGCCGTAGCCGGGGGCGGCGATGTCGGGCTTCACGAGGGTCTGGCCGTCCCAGACGACCGGGCCGACGCTGCTGAAGTAGGCGATCGTGTCATCCTTCTTGGTGGCGGCGACGGCCCACGAGTGCGGGAACCCGCCAGGCGTGCCGACCTTGCCGGAGGGGCCGTTGTTGCCGGCGGCGAACACCGGAACCATGCCGGCCGTCACCCAGGCGTTCACCGCATCCCAGAAGACGCGGTCGGTCGAGTCGTCGGAACCCCAGGAGTTGCTGACCAGCAGGGGCGCGTCGTTGGTTTCGGGGTTGCCGTCGGGATCCATGACCCACTGCATGGCTTGCAGCAGCCAGGCGTCTTCGGCGCCGCCCTGTTTGTCGAACACCTTGGCGACGATGAGGCGGGCGCCCGGAGCGACGCCGAGGCCGTTGCCGCCCGCGATGGTGCCGGCGGTGTGCGAACCGTGACCCTGGTCGTCATAGGCTTCGGGCTTGGCGGCAGGGGTGAAATCCTTGAACGCGATGACCTTGCCCTTCAGAGCAGGGTGCGCGGCGGCGGCGCCGGTGTCGAGGTGGCCGACGACGATGCCGGAACCGTCGATGTTGTAGTCCTTCCAGACTTCGGGAGCGCGGACTTTCACGATATTCCAGACGGGGGCCGCATCCTCGCGAATGACGCGCGTCGCGGGCCGAGGATCGATCCATTTCTTGTACTCGACCGGCTTCACGAAAGCGACGTTGCCGAGGCTCTTGATGGTTTCGAGCTCGGATTTCGAGGCTTTGACGACGGCGCCGTTCACGTTCCAGAGAGGCGTGATCGAGTCGCCCTTCTTGGCGATCTTCTGCTGGAGCAGATCGATGTTCGATTTGTTGGCTTTCTGAAGCCCGCGCACGACCTGCGCGTGACTGCCGCTCTGAACGGCCTTCGTCGACTTGAACAGCACCAGATACTTGCCCGGAACGACGTCCGCGAACGCCGTTCCGCCGGCGACGAACGTCGCAAGGGCGATGGCCAGAGAGCTGAGAACCTTCTTCATCTTGTACACTCCTTACTCAATTCTCATAAGAACTTCCTCAATGGTAGCACCACCGGGGAGAAGTCAACAAGGGGAAAAATCTCCAGTATCAAAATCAAAAAGCGGGCGGATCACGATCCGCCCCTACGACAGTTGGTTTTGCAAATGGGATGTCTGGGCGCATCGCGATGCGCCCGGATCGCACCGGCGTATCTTATATCCGCCATTTGGAATGATGTCGAACGGGTTCAAATGCGGTATACTATGGCCGTGAAATTCGTCGGATTGGTTGTCTTCGCGGTTCTGCACGGGTATTTCGCCGCCTGGCTGGCGGTCTGGATGCTGTTTTATCCCCGCGAACCCCGCTATCTGGGAAAGTGGCGCCTGCCGTTCACTCCCGGCCTTCTGCCGTCCTCGCGCAAGACGCTCGAGATCGCGATCGCCGAAGCCGTTTCCACCCAGCTTCTCCGGCCGGAGATTCTCGAGGAATCGGCGATCAGGCAGGGATTGCCGCGCCTTATCCGGTCGGCGCTTCCCGAGCATCTCGACGACCTTTCCAACGACACGGAGTTCCAGGAAATGCTGTCGCAGGGCGTCGCGCAGGCGGTGAAGGAGTATCTGCGGTCGAAGAGCGGGTTGAAATCAGAGCTCAGGAACAATGCCATGGTTCCGTTCGGAAAAGTGGCGGGAGTCACCCTCGACGGCATTCTTTCGGCGCTCTGGACGCATCTCGAGGCGACGGTCGACCGGTTGTGCCGCTCGAACCGGTTCCGCGATGCCATGAAAGAGTCTGTCCGCAAGCTTTCCACCGAACTGAAGACCGACGGAACGCCGGTGGCCGTGAAAGTCGAGACGATGGCCGGCCGGATGCTGGGCGCAGCCATGAATTCCCTCGACGTCCGGGCGATCGTCATCGAACGGCTGGGCTCTCTTTCGAACGAGGAGATCGAGAAACTTGTACACCTCACGGCCGGCAGGCATCTTCAGTCGATCAAGAACGTCGCGGCCGTGATCGGCGTGCTCTTCGGACTGCTCTCTGCGCTTCTATTCGGATGATTTTCGCGCAAAAAATTTTTGCGCAAGGGCACAGGCCGATCGGCATCTTCTACAATCCCCAAACCCGCATGGGATGCACATAAAAAAAGTTCCCCCCCCCCCTTGCGCGAACCCCGTCGGTCGTGGTGTAATCTTATCCGGTTCGGTCGTCCGGTTCAAAAGACACCGGGCCGCAAATTCCCTCGAAACAAGCACCAGGCGGCTTTTTGCTTCAGATGCAAAGATCACCGTCAAGGCTCTTTCTGTCTCTGAAACAGGATCACCCAGTGCACAGTTCGGTGGAAAAATCATCAGAAACCTGACAACGCGTCGGTTGTGACCGGCGACAGACATTACCGTTACAGGATCGGGAGCGAGGCAGCATGAAGCAGGGGCGGGAACTGCAGTATATCGTTGGTCGTGATGGCGTCAAGAAGGCGTTCGATCCGGAGCGCATCCGTTCGGCGATCGAGCGCGCCGGCAAGGCGACGGGCGAGTTCGGGTCTGTCGATTCGGCCCGCATGGCGAGCCAGGTCGTCAACGTTCTGGCTCATAGGCACCAGACAGGCATTCCGACGGTCGAAGAAGTCCAGGACGTCGTCGAGCACATTCTCATCGCGAATAACTACCTCCAGACGAATCGCTCGTATATCGTCTACCGCGAGCAGCACAAGCATATGCGCGAGGGCAAGCGCAGCTTCGTCGACGTCGTCAGCTCCATCAACGAGTATCTCGGCCAGCAGGACTGGCGGGTCAAGGCGAACGCCAACCAGGGCTACTCGCTCGGCGGCCTGATTCTCAACGTTTCCGGCAAGGTCGTCGCCAACTACTGGCTCTCGAACGTGTACACCCCCGAGATCGGCGAAGCCCACCGCAACGGCGATTTCCATATTCATGATCTCGACATGCTGTCCGGCTACTGCGCCGGCTGGTCGCTGCGCATGCTGCTCCAGGAAGGCTACAACGGCGTTCCCGGCAAGATCGAGGCCGGCCCGCCGAAGCATTTCCGCAGCGCCCTCGGCCAGATGGTCAACTTCCTCGGCACGCTCCAGAACGAATGGGCCGGTGCACAGGCGTTCAGTTCGTTCGACACCTATCTGGCGCCGTTTGTCAGGGTTGACAAGCTCACCTACAACGAAGTTTTCCAGGGTATCCAGGAGTTCATCTACAATCTGAACGTGCCCTCGCGCTGGGGCACGCAGACCCCCTTCACGAATCTGACCCTCGACTGGAACTGCCCGGAAGATCTTCGAACGCAGACTCCGCTTATCGGCGGCCAGCCGGCCGATTTCACATACGGTGATCTCCAGGCCGAAATGGACTTGATCAACAAGGCCTTCATCGAAGTGATGTGTGCCGGCGACCGGGCCGGGCGGGCGTTCACCTTCCCGATCCCGACCTACAACATCACGAAGGACTTCAACTGGGACCACCCGAACTGCGATGCGCTGTTCGAGATGACCGCCAAATACGGCCTGCCGTATTTCCAGAATTTCCTCAACTCCGACCTGCAGCCGAACATGGTGCGCTCGATGTGCTGCCGCCTCCAGCTCGACCTCCGCGAGCTTCTCAAGCGCGGAAACGGCCTCTTCGGCTCGGCCGAGCAGACCGGCTCGATCGGCGTCGTCACGCTCAATCTCGCGCGCCTCGGTTTCAAACACAAGGGCAACTACGACGCTCTCATCAACAACCTCGACGAGCTCGTGAACCTGGCCGTCAAGAGCCTCGAAATCAAGCGGAAGATCATCACTCGCCTCATCGATGGCGGCCTGTTCCCCTACACCCGGCGGTATCTCGGAACCCTCCGAAACCACTTCTCCACCGTCGGCGTCAACGGCATGAACGAGTGCATCCGCAACTTCACCGACAACACGATGGATATCACGTCGAAGGAAGGCGTCGAGCTCGCAACCCGCATCATGAACCACATGCGCGAGCGCATCGTGCAGGCCCAGCAGGATACCGGCCATCTCTACAACCTCGAAGCGACGCCGGCCGAGGGAGCGACCTACCGGTTTGCCCGCGAAGACCAGAAGCGTTTCCCCGGCATCCTGCAGGCCGGATCGCCGAATGCGCCCTATTACACCAACTCGACGCAGCTTCCGGTCGGGTATCAGGGCGACCTGTTCGAGATCATGGGCCACCAGGAACAACTCCAGCGCCTTTACACCGGCGGAACCGTCCTGCATCTGTATGTCGGCGAGCGGATCCCCGACGCAGGTTCGTGCAAGCGGCTGATCAAGAAGTCCATGAGCCAGTTCCGGCTTCCCTATATCACCGTCACCCCGACATTCTCGGTCTGTCCGACGCACGGATACATCGCCGGCGAGCATCAGTACTGCCCGACCTGCGACAACGCCGAAATCACCCGGCGCCGCGCCGCGATGATGGAAGCGAATCCTGACGCCCCGGTTCCCGAGCGGATCGAACTGCCCGTCGAGGCGCGCACGACATGCGAAGTCTGGACGCGCGTCATGGGGTATTACCGCCCCGTTTCGCAGTTCAATGCCGGCAAGAAGAGCGAATACACCGAGCGCAACGCATTCGACGCCCAGGAGCTTGTTCGCACCGTCGTCTGATCCGAAGGGATACCATGAAGCAGACCTGCACCGACATCCATGTCGGCGGTCTGCAGCCCTTCACGCTGATCGACTTCCCCGGCCTGATGGCCGCGGTCGTCTTTCTCCAGGGCTGCAACCTCCGATGTTCCTACTGCCATAATCCCGGCCTGCTCGACGTCAGGCGGCCAGGCGACATCACCTGGCCCGAGGTCATCGAGTTCCTGGAAAAGCGGCGCGGCTTCCTCGAAGGGGTCGTGTTCAGCGGCGGCGAGCCCTTGATGCAGCCCGGCATCGAGACGGCCGTACGGCGCGTTCGTGAGATGGGCTTCGAAGTGGCGCTTCACACGAACGGCTTTTTCCCGGAGCGGCTCGAGGCGCTCCTGTTCAAAAACCTCATCTCATATATAGCGATGGATATTAAATCGAGCTCGGACGGCTACAGGTCAAGCTTCGGCGTCGACACGACCGACCCCGTCGTTCGAAGCGCCCGACTGCTTGCCGGCAGCGGCATCAGTCACGAGTTCCGCACGACCGTTCATCCCGAGATCATCACGGATGGCGACATTCTGCGGGTGGCCGACATGCTCCAGGGCATCGGCTGCGACCATTTCATCCTACAGAAATTCAGGCCGGGCAACGTTCTCGACCCGGCGCTGAAGGAATCGGGGGCCGACTGGGTGCGCGCCGCGACGGTTCGCGAGCTGGCGAGGCGCTTCCGGCACTTCGAAGTTCGCGGAGACCCCGTGTTCGAGGAACTGGCGAGGCACCCGAAGGCTGCATAACCACGTGTTTTCCGGAGCATCTCCGGTTCATCCTCAGAGACAGGCGAAAACCTGTCTCTTTTATTTTTCCTGCGTTTCTCTCGGGCCGATGGCACGCCAGACGGCGTTCAGCGGCACGAAAAAGCTGACCATCAGGAGGAACAGCGCGGAAAGGATGCTCCAGATCTCGATGAGCGCCGTCTGGATCCAGTGTTCCAGGCCGAGGGCCGACGGAACGACCCAGACCAGCACCATGACGGCGATGTTGATGCAGAGAATCACCCGCGTTTTCGCATCCATTCCGGCCGAAACGGACAGGCGCCAGGCAAGCAACGCGACGGCGACGATGATGCAGCCGCACATCAGCGGAACGGACGCGACGAGTTGTTCCCACAGCGTTGCCGGGGGAGGGTTCTGCATGTGTTCGGCGAGCCTGAGCGCCGCGTAGAGCGGGAGCAGGCCGAGCAGGTTCGAAAAGGCGGTCAGCAGCAGTGCGTCGAGCATACTTTGGTCTTGACATATTACTCCACGATCAGTAGTAAAGACAAAGTATGCGGCGTTTCGGCGCCGCCGACAAATCGAGGCGAGGGGAAAAAGATGAACATCGAGCAGAAGGATTTCATCGTCAAGGAACTGGGTGAGCCGCAATTCAAGTCGCCGCTCGAGCTTTCGAAAGTCGACGGTGATTATCTCACGAACTACGTTCCGAACGATGAGCGGGTTCTCTACAACGTCTCCTGGAACGCCGTCCAGAAATGCGTATCGGAGAACAGGCAACCGATCACCTTCGAGCGTGCCGGTCCGCGTGAGAAGATCTTCTTCGACCCTGCGAAAACCAAGATCGGCATCGTGAGCTGTGGCGGTCTCTGCCCCGGCATCAACGACGTCATCCGCGCACTCGTGATGCAGCATTCATACTGGTACGGCATCAAGACGATCTACGGTTTCAAATACGGGTTTCAGGGGATGGTGAAGGATTACCACCTGAATCCCGTCGTGCTCGATCCCGACATGGTTTCAGAGATTCACGAGATCGGCGGCACGATTCTCGGCTCGTCGCGCGGGCCGCAGGATGTCAGCAACATGGTCGACCGGCTGATGGATTACGGCATCGACATCCTGTACTGCATCGGCGGCGACGGCACCCTGCGCGGGGCGCTCGACATCCATAACGAGGTCACCAAGCGCGGCCTGTCGATCGGCGTCGTCGGCGTTCCGAAAACGATAGACAACGATATTAATTTCATCGAGAAGACGTTCGGGTTCGAAACCGCCTTCTCGCTGGCCGTCGAGTCGATCCGGGCCGCCCACGTCGAGGCGAAGGGGGCCATGAACGGCATCGGGCTGGTCAAGCTGATGGGCCGTGATTCCGGGTATATCGCGGCGAACGCGGCCATCGCATCCCTGGACGTGAATTTCTGCCTCGTCCCCGAAATCCCGTTCGATCTCGAAGGGCCGAACGGTCTCTACGAGAGCGTGAAGAAACGTCTGCAGAAACGCGGACATGCCGTCATCGTCGTCGCCGAGGGCGTCGGGCAGAAACTCGCGAAGAGCGACGTGAAAGATATATCAGGCAATATTAAATTTAATGACATAGGCACGTATCTCAGGGACAGTCTCAAGACGTATCTGGAAGGGCAGAAGGTCCCGGCATCGATAAAGTATATCGACCCGAGCTACATGATCAGAAGTTCGAAGGCCCTCCCGTCGGACAGCGTCTACTGCACGATGCTCGCCCAGAACGCCGGCCACGCCGGCATGGCCGGGAAGACAGGCCTCGTCGTCGGCATCTGGAACAATCAGTTCACGCACATCCCGATCGAGATGGCCGTCAAGAGCCGCAAGGTCATCGACCCCGAGAGCACTTTCTGGCTCAACGTCCTCGAAGCCACCGGCCAGCCCCGCTCGATGCTCAACAATCCTCCACACGCCGGCTGAAACCCGATCGCGGGGGGATACCCCGAGATGCGTCGTCCGACTTCCCGGACCATGCATTCATCCGAATCAGTGTTGACTCATCGAAAAGACACGGGTATGTTCGATACAGATCTGGCGAAGAAGGCAGGAAAACACGGTGACGGACAAAACATCAGGATCGGAAAATCCCGTTCCGGGAGCGATCGTTCTTTCAGAATATGAACTTTTCCCGGTGATCAGCATCAGCGGGTATTGGGATATCGGGATCATGCATGCAGTTCAGCAGCAGGTAAAAGAACTTTTACGTGCCAAAAGAACACGCATCATTATTGATGTCTCCCATTGCCGCCTGGCAAACAGTCCTGCAATGGCCGGCTTTCTGGAACTGCTGATGCAGATCGTCCATGATTTTTCCGGAAAGGTCGCCCTTGTGGGAGCTGCCGGAACTTTGAAGCGCATCATGAACATGATCGGCGTGTTCCGCTTTGCCATGGAAGCCCCTACCGTCGATGCTGGAGCCGCCCTCCTGGAACGCGAATAAAACCGTTACGCGCGGTCGCGTTCGATGACGACGAGAGAATAATCGTCCGGCAGGGGAACAAGATTCTGAACGGGATGTGAAGCCAGGACTTCGCGGCAGAAGCCATCGAACGGAATATTTGTATATTTTGATATATGTTGTTCCCAAAGGAGAAACGCATCGACGCCGGTTCTGGTGGCTTCAGGGTAACTTTCAACCAGTCCGTCGGTGAAGAGAACGAGCCTTTCCCCGGGTTCCAATACCAGCGAGTGGGGAGACACGACCGGCCGCCTGATTCCAAGGGGCGTGCCGGTCGTCTCGATATTATGAATTATTCCCCGCCGGTCGATCAAGAGCGGATACGGATGGCCGCAATTGAATATTCTTATTTCCTGCGTCGTTGCATCGACATGACACAGACAGAGCGTCATCGTGTGGGGCAGCCGGCCCGCAATCTCGGTGTTCAGGACATTGTTCAACCGAATCAGCGAGGGCTCGATATCCTCAGGTTCGGTTATCAGCGCGGATAGAACCGCTTTTGCCATCGAAATGATGATGGCGGCGGGAACCCCATGGCCGCTTGCATCTCCGAGAAGCACGATGAAACCACGCTCGTTCAACCGACGAAAATCATAGTAGTCGCCGCCAAGCGTCGTTGCGGGCACGGTGACTCCGTGAACCCGGTATGGCCCGGCAGCTTGAACGCGTTGCGGGAACAGGCTTTTTTGAACCATTCTCGCCACAGACAGCTCGGACATCTGTTCCATCATGGTGTTGAAATGATTTGCCAGTTGTCCGAGCTCGTTCTTTTGCGAAATGGCCATTCGAAAAGAAAATTGAGAGTTTTGAACGGCATCGATACCGAGGCGGATCTGGTCGAGAGGGGTGATGACCTGCTGCGAAAAAAACCATCCGATCAAGCTCGAGTAAAAGAGAATGAACAGCGCGAAGAACGCCAGGGTGCTGCGAATGTCCGCAGAAGAAGCACCAGAGCTCAGGGGAGCTGCCGCAGCGATGTAGGTGTTGAAAAGTTTGTCGCCCGGTTGAATTGCCAACAGCCACTGGGATGCGTCAGGCGCGAGATAGGCCTGGCAGACAAATCGGTTGTTTCGTTTACACCTGGCGAGCAGCGCGGGCATGATCGAGGGGCCCGTTGAGGGGGAAACGATGAGACGTTCCGTATAGGGGAGGCGATAAGGATTCCGGAGAACCTTTTCTGAAGGGGTGTATCTCGTAAAACAGTTATTGATGATGAACACCTTGGCGGTTCGTTGAGTAGGATCATCCGAAACGAAAAAACGCATACAATGCCTCACCAGCCGGACCTGTTCCCAGATCAGGAAGGCAACATGTGTTGGTTCGAGCGTTCCAGCATGACGAATGACTTCGAACAGAAGATAATATTTCCATTGATTGATCGTATGAGAAAAAAACTCTCCAATGTGACCGACGGCATCATCGACAACGTTCGGGCCAACTTCAGAGGCAAGATCGACGATCTGAAATGTTTGATCGGCGGGCGACGAGGTCCGACGATGCCCCGGTGCAATACGGTCGAGGATTTCCCCGATGATCGCTTTCACGAACTGGGCATCAGGCATGAGGCCGGCGCTTGGCAATCCGTAGGTGATCATGTTTCCGGAAGTGTCGTAAATTTTGACGCTGTTGAACCCATAGCGGGCTTGAAGATGTGAGAATTTCTGGTGAAACAGCAGGCATGACGATTCCGAAGTCAGATCCGTCTCTTTGAGAATACGAAGAAACTCTTTCTTCCCGTTTCGCACGGCAATATCAACTTTGCCATCAAGATGCAATAAATGCAGTCGAAGATTTTCCCGAACTCGATCTTCCGAATATTTTTGTTGTTCGATATAGACGTAATGCGAAAGAATGATGAGGAGTAACAACGGAATGCCGCTGATGATCGCCATCATCGTGGTGAGCTTGATTTTCAAGCTGATATACGGCTCGACGCCGAAGCGAATGTATTGATATACGACAAAAGCCAAGCCGAGAATGAGCAGAAGCATGATGTTGCGAAGGTCGCTACGCATTTTTAACGGTTGATATATCTCGGCTGAAGACATATTAGCGATCAACCGAAACTGGTGATTCAGGGAAAGGACGGCCCAGACCCTGTCTCCCATCTCGTAATGATTGTCGGTTTCTCTGTCGAAGAGCCTTCCCACCATCCGGGCATCGGCATCAGCGCTGGGGTTCTTCGGCCAAACACGTTCTTCCACGGCATCGTAGAGATAGACGCGATCTCCGGCAGAAGTTCGTCTCACATGTTCCTTCAAGAATTCATACGGGCGCAGTCCCTCGCGATGGATATTCACAAGAATGGTGAATTGGCCGCTCAGATAGTAAAAAAACCATGTCCGCCTCGGCATGTTCGAAGTCTGCAGCCAGCAGGTCCCGTTTTCCAGTCGAAGAAAGCGCCGTGTCGCGCCAATATACGACCGGAACGCGTTCTGATCCTCGATCCTCGGTGATGCCGACGGATCGCGAAAAAATTGCTTGAGATACGTGGATAATTGCGAGGCAATCGTCCGGCTTATCGTGGCTTCGGAAACCCACACCGCCCGATCTTTGGCATCAAGAACGCACATCGAAAATGCACGCGGATACCTGCTGGTCAGCAGCTTCGCATCAGCGAGGAGGCTTGCCTTCCAATCATGGGCAGATTCGGCTCTCCGCACCACTGCGAGAAGTTTGCGCCGAAGGACCCAATCGATGTTCGAGTATGGCTGAACGCTCTCCAGACGCTGATCGAGCCGCCGATACAATTCCTGACGCCGGTATTCCGTTTGGCGCTGGGCGAGGATGCCCATCTGATAATCGATGATGAAAAAAGGTCCGCCAAAGAAAAAAAGAATCGCAAGAACCAGTTTCAGGGTTCGATTCAGGAGCGAAAAGACGGGCATCGCTGAATGCTATTTTCCTTGTTGGGTTGCGGTAATTTTTTGCTGAGCCATGCGAGCAAGGAAAGAATCATCGTTTTTACAAAGATCCACGACTCGCCGATAGATCTCTTGAGCCTCATCCAACTTGCCCGCATTCCGCAAACTATCCGCATACAGGAGCATTTTCGCAAGGGTCTGTTGGCTGTCCTGCTCGTCGGCCGGGATCAATTGCAATCGCTGCCCCTGGCACATTGCCGCTTCGGGCCAGCGGTCGGTCTTCTCATAAGCGATCGCCAGGCGCTGCAATACATCGTCTTTGAGGTCGTCAACCGGGTATTTCTCCAGCATCAGGGAGAGAATTTCAATGATCCCGTCATAGTTTGGTTGATCGTTCATCATATCCCAGGCATACAAATACAGGTTGGACAATCGCCAGCAGACTTCGGGAACGTACCTCGACTGCGGACATGTCTCGATGATCCGGCGGTATCGCGTTTCGATCGCTTCCAAATTCCAGTCATCAATTTCTGTGACTTCTTCCAGAATCTGCAGAGCCATTTTTTCCTGATCCTCGGGGCTGAGAGCCGTTGCGGGTGAGGGCGAAACGATATCTGCTCCTGCATGCATGTCAGGATCACGCACTTGTTTCGTCTCGGAGACTGAATTCACGGCATTCGATGAGCTCGCCGTCGAAGATACTCTGCTGATCCATTCCCTGGCGAAGCTGTTGTTCGGGTCAATTTCAAGGCATCTCCTGAACGAGGAAAGAGCTTCCGAAGGACGCCCCCTCCTGTGCATCAAGAGACCGTGCAAGTTCAGAAGGCCGGTGCTCGACGGATATTTTCTCAATCCGGTCACGGCAACCTGAACGGCATCATCGACGTTTCGACTTTTTCCGAGATACCCGGCGAGAGCCTTGAAATCGGCTTCCGTTCCACCCTCCTGAACCGCTTTCTGGAGCACTTCCAGTTGTTTCGTTTCGCCTGCATGCGATGGTCCTGCTCCGAGCCAGGAAAGGAGACAGACAACACAAAACACGCATACCAATGCGAGAATCTTATGACGGGCTTTCACGAAACTCTCCCTTCAGCGACGTTCTTTCGATGATTCAGCGCCAAGTGTATCACGATTTTGCTGGGGCATTGGAAGAATCCCTTCCCCGAGAAATGTCAGGTCGGTCTGCCGACATCGACTGACAAGGCGGCAGGGAACGGTGAGAAACGTCGGCTTTCCCTCGCCGGGGGAATGAGCTTTGATACGAACCACCATGTCCAGATGGCGAAAGCGCCCCTGCGCATCGCGGACGGCATCGAAAAGCAATTGATCGACGGCAACCGAGCTTTCGAAAAACTTTGTTTTGAACGATGTTGGAGATACGGATTCGGTGCGAGAGATCAAACCCAATTTTGGGTTCCAAGAATACTGTATGGTGACGATCCGGGAAAGCCTACTCACCGTGAAAACGATCTCGTGATCGGAAACGGAATCCATTGACCGGAGACCGCGAATGTCCGAGTTTATTCGACTGATGAATAAATTGAGAAAGGACTGAACGGATAAAAGATCTGTTGATTTTTTATAGAATCTGGTCGTTCGGCTCACCACGTAGAGGACGCTCGACAACAACATGCTGGCAATAGCGGCAACGAAAACAGCTTCGACGACGGAAAAGGCACGTCGCCTCAACCGTCGGTGAACGGGGCTGGTGGCCTTACTCTCGTCGAGTTTCATGATACTTGATTGCTTCCAGAGTAATTTCCTGACGGGTTTGCTCGATGTTGTCACGGAGAGTCCAGGTCACCGTAACCCGAACGAGAAACATGAGCCCTTTCTCTCCCTGATCGGTCGGTTCAATATATTCCATGCGATATCGAAAAGATCGCAAATCTCGGCCGGTATCGGCGGCAATGACGCCTGCAGCATCCTTCAGTTTCGGATGGCTCAAGAGTTTCTGGAAAAAATCTGGAGAATCGAGAACGGCATGGTCCCCTGCGCCTGACTCCGCTATTCGTTGTCGAGCAACATCAAACTCTTCTGCGACAATCGAACTGAGAATGCTTTCGGCGATTATTCCAGCGAGGAGATGATGAGATATCGAATAGGCATCGCTGGTTTGATGGATGCTCGCAACCATCAGCGGAGTCAGGAGCGCTCCGAAGAGCAAGACGGCGACCAGAATTTCGATCAGCGAAAGCCCACGCGCACCGGCCAAAGGCCGAAATCTATTCCACATAGCTCACTTTGATATGACCGATGAAGATCGGTACGTGTAATTGATTTGCTGGAAGGA
>DAOSOK010000026.1:0-27403 GCA_035373905.1 Candidatus Ozemobacteraceae bacterium
TGTCTCCAGAAACGGTACCGCAAGTGCGTCATGCGGCTTGAGAATCAAAGTGAGAATCGATAATTGGCTTTCCGCGAGCATCGGCATGATGTATTCTCAGAAGGCTTTGAATACCCCCCCCTGTACAGGAATCATGTGAACATAGCCCTCATCAAGCCCTCGCTCGGCGAACGCCGCGGGCACCCCTACCGGACTCCGGCCGTTCTCGAGCCTCTCGTGTTCGGCCTGATCGCCGGGGCGACCCCGCCGGGCGTCGAACTGCGGCTGATCGACGAGCGGCTGGAGGACGTGCCTTTCGGGGAAACGTTCGATGTGGTCGCGATCACCGTCGAAACCTTCACGGCGCGCCGTTCCTACCAGATCGCCCAGGGCTTCCGGCAGCGGGGCGTCAAAGTCATCCTGGGGGGCTTCCATCCCACCCTGGTGCCGGAAGAGGCCTCCCGATATGCCGATTCCATCGCGATCGGAGAAGTCGAGGCGGTCTGGCCCCGCGTGATCGCCGACCTGGCGAGAAAACGCCTGGAATCGCGGTATCAGCCCGAAACAACCGACGTTTCCGGCGCTTTTCGGATCGACCGGAGCATCTTCCGGGGAAAAGCCTACCTCCCGCTGGCGCTCGTGGAAACGAGCCGCGGATGCGCCTTCGACTGCGATTTCTGTTCCGTCCGCCGGTTCTACGGGAAAGACGTGCGCTTTCGCCCGGTTCCCGAGCTGGTCGATGAACTGGAACGCCTGCAGCGCCGGTTCGTCTTCTTCGCGGACGACAACATCGCCGCTTCCCCGGCGCACGCGCGCCGCGTGTTTCAGGCCATACGCCCCCTGGGCCTGCGCTGGGTCAGCCAGGCCAGCCTCTCCTCGGCGGCCGATCCGGGGTTTCTCGATGAAATGGCCGCCAGCGGCTGTTTTGCGGTCATCATCGGGATCGAGTCGCTGTCTCCGGCGAACCTCAGGCGCATGAACAAGGACTGGAGCCTGGCTCTGGGCCGCCTGGAAACGCTCCTGGACGAGTTCCGGGCGCGGGGAATCCTTGTCTACGCCACGTTCGTGTTCGGATACGACGACGACACCCCGCAATCCATGCGCGAAACCGTCGAGTTCGCCATGGACCGGCGGCTGTTTCTCGCCAATTTCAACATGCTGTATCCCTTCCCCGGAACCCGCGTCTACGAAAGCCTGCTCGGACAGGGCCGCCTGCTTCACCCGCGCTGGTGGCTGACTCCCGGTTTCCGATGGGAACGGCCCGCCTTCGTTCCCCGTGGAATGACCGTCGATGAGCTGGCGGACGGGGTTGCCGGGGCCCGCCGGCGGTTTCACAGCCTGGGAAGCATCCTGCGCCGGGGCCGGGACCTGCAGGCCAACCTGGCGGATCCTTTCCGGGCGCTGGTGTATCTGGCCGGAAACCTCGTTTCCCGCCTCGACATTCGCGGGAAGACGGGGCTTCGGCTGGGGTTTTCCTCGCCCGACCTCATCGAAGGAAGCGCGCCGTGAAGGTCACGTTCATCAAACCGAACATGGGCCTGGTCCGCGGCCGCCCCTATCTCGACCGCGGGCGGATGGAGCCCCTGACCTTCGCGGTGCTGGCCGGGCAGCTGTCTCCCGACGTCGAGTGCGTTCTGTACGATGACCGGTTCGAGAAGATTCCCTACGAGGAACACACCGACCTGGTCTGCCTGAACGTCGAGATCTACACGGCGCGTCGCTCGTACGAGATCGCCGCGCGGTACCGGGCGCAGGGCGTGAACGTGGTCATGGGCGGCTTCCACGTCTCGATGATTCCCGAGGAGGCCGCCGCTCATGCCGATGCGATCATGATCGGCGACGCCGAGGGGGTCTTCCCGCAACTCGTGGCCGACGCCGCGGCCGGGCGGCTGCAGCGGGTCTACCAGGGTTTCTTCCCCCCGATGCTCGAAGGGCTCAGGACGCGCTGGGACCTGTTCGATGGAAAGAGCTACCTGCCTCTCCGGCTGACCCAGTTCAGCCGCGGCTGTCTGAACCACTGCCGGTTCTGCGCGACCGGGTCGCTGTACAAGCGCTCCCACTGCCATCGCCCTCCGGCCGAGGTGGTCGCCGAGCTGGCCGAACAGCCCAATCCCTTTTTGTTCTTCGTCGACGATAATATCATTGGCGATATAGATGCCGCGAAGGAGCTGTTCCGCCTGCTGATTCCCTTGCGCTGCCGCTGGGTCGGACAGGGAAGCCTGAACTTCACCGAGGATCCCGAGTTGATGGACCTGATGAAGCGGAGCGGTTGCGCCGGGCTGGTGGTCGGGTTCGAGTCGGTGAGCCCCGAAAACCTGCACCTGATGGGCAAAAACTGCAACCTCCAGCTGGAGGGGTACGAGCCGGCGATACGAAAGATCAGGGAGATCGGATTCCAGCTCTGGGCCGCGTTCCTGATCGGCTACGACCACGACGACCAGGCTTCGATCCGCCGGACCGTCCAGTGGGCCATCGACCAGAAGTTCTGCTTCGCCGCCTTCAACATCCTCAGCCCCTACCCGGGAACGCCGCTCTATGAGGAGATGCAGGCCCAGGGGCGGCTTCTGTATGACAAATGGTGGCTCGACGACCGGTATCATTTCGGGGACTGCGTCTTCCGCCCCGCCCGGATGACGCCCGACGAGCTGACCGAGGCCTGTTTCTGGATGCGCCGGCGGTTCAACAACCCGTTCACGATCATGCGCCGGGCCTTCGATTTCAAGACCAACATGAAGGACCTGTGGAGCGCGATCACCTACTTTTCCTACAACCCGCTTTTCAGGCGGGAACTCTTCAAGAAACACGGCATGGTGCTGGGCTATCGCCACAAAGCCGGACGTATTGATTCCTTCTAATCGAAAGCCAATGTGCTGGCTCCGTTCGTGCTAAGCCTGTCAAAGCACGAATGCTCTCGCCCCCTTCGGCAGACTCAGGGCAGGCTTCGACAAGCTCAGGGCGAACGGGTGGTTTTCATTTTTGGAGGACTCAAGACGCCCGGCCGAAAGCAGACCGCCCCGGCCTGCGGGGCCGGGGCGGTCGGTGAATCAACCGGGGGATCAGATCAGCGGGCGGAGCCAGTTGAGGCGCATCAGCAGCTTGAGGCGGTCGAGCACCTTGGGGTCGGAGTGGCTTTCGGGCCCGAACAGCGTCTTGATCGAGCCGTCGGCCTGGACTTCGATCTGGTACTGGTGCGAGTTGCGCATGTCTTCCTCGATGCGCTTGGCGACCTGGGTCGCGAAGGGCTTCGACTTGATGACGGCGACTTCCTCGGAGTTGATCTGCTCGCTTACATAGTCCATGTTATACGTGCCGACGACGGCGACGGAGCGGTCGAACACGAACACCTTCGAGTGGAGCTTGTTCTGCAGTTTGTAGGCGAAAATCTGGACGTTGGGCATCTTCTTGAGAATCTGGCGCCAGTCGCCCAGGAACATCGCCTGCGTCAGGAGACTGTCGGAGCTCATCGGCGAGTTCGTCTGGATGATGATCTTCACGCCGCGGTCGTTGGCGCGCTGCAGGGCCGCTTCGGCCTCGGGCGTGAGAACGACGTAGGGGTTCTGGATGATGATCTCACGCTTCGACGAATCCATGAGGGCCGTCAGGTTGAAGGTGATCTCGTTTTTGAACCCGGTGCGGGAGTGCTTGTCGAGCAGGCGGACGGGCCAGGCGTGCTCGCCCTGGAACAGGCGGAAACTCGCGTAGCCGACGAGGCGCGGATACAGCTTGAGTTCGGCGTTCACGGCGCCGACCAGCGAACGGGTCTCGGAGGAGAACTTTTCGGGGTTCTTCAGCTCGAAGAGGCCGCTTCCCATCATGAACCGGCGCATCGCCTGGTAGGCGATATCGAGGTGGCGGTGCATGTCGTCGATGTTCCCGAGCGCGTCTCCGCCGATGGTGAAGTTGCTGCCGCTCTTGAACTCGGACTCGAAGGCCTCGCGCGCCTGCTGGGCGACGAGCTTGCTGCGGATGACGACGTCGGTGTCGCGATACACGGTCGGAACGTCCTGCGGGTCGACGAAGTAGTTCATCGAGATGTTGCGGCCGCCGGTGATCAGGTATTCGCCGTCCACGAGCAGGATCTTGTCATGGTTGCTGGCGGTGATCTTGCGGATGTCGTCGAACGCGGCGAGCAGTTTCGAACTGACGGGGTTGTAGACGCGGATCGTCACGTTCTTGAACTTTGCCAGTTCCTGCAGGATATCCTGGCCGAAGAACTTGCGGGCGAGGCCCTTGGTGCCGCGCGCGTCGACCATGAGGCGGATCTCGACGCCTTCGCGGGCCTTTTTCAGGAGCATGCCGAGCATGCTCTTGCCGAAAATATCAGGCTCGACGATGAAATACGTCGTGTCGATCGAGCGTTTCGCGTTCTCCATGATGTTCCAGCGGGCATACCACGCGGTGACGTTCTCGGGCAGGAAGCGGACGAGCGCCTTCTGGTCGACGTCGGCCGTCATGCGGTCGAAGCACTCCTCGACGTTGGCGGACGGCACCGGCTGGGGCCTGGCGGCCTGCGCCGAACCGACGCAAACCAGCACCAGAGCGAGAAGAACGAAGAACATTCGGGTCATTTTTTCCATGAAAATTACCTCCGGAGGAAAAAATACGGATGTACCGACGTCTCAGGGACTTCGTCCATTTTACCATGGCGAGAGGGGCGTCGTGGGGAGAATTGTCGAATCACCGCAGGCGCAGTCGGCGCACGCGGATATTGGTGGAGAGCCAGAGAAACTCGTCATCGATGTACATCGACCGGACGCCGGGGACTTTCCATTTGTCCCAGACGAGCCCGTCGAAAAAGTGGAGGGACGACCCGTCGATTTCGAGTTCGAGCAGGACTTTTTTCCCGTCGCGCGTGATGACGTTGGGGGGCTGATCGGAACCATTCGCAAGGGAATCAATCTCCATCCTGTCGGCGAGCTGGTCGTTGGCGACCCAGATGCCGACCGGTTGTCCCGTTTTGGCGGGAACCACGCCGATGGCGGTGATGTGATCAGAGTCGAAGCCGACCCGCATTCCGGAATAGCTGGAAACGCGCATGTCATCGTGAACCCGCAACAGGCCGGTTTTTGTTCCCAGCCAGAGATTCCCCTGCGAATCGCCGGCCAGGCAGGTGAACGAGGGGTTGCCGGGCAGGATGAGGGGATCGAAGGATGTTTCGTTCCACACGGTGACGGCTTTCGGATGCATGAGGACGGTCAATGGGTTCCCGCCCGGGTTCCACGTCGTGAAGCCGGTGACCGTGGTTTCGACAAGCCCCTCGAGCGTGCCGTACTTTTTCCAGTCGTAGGCTTTCGGATCGTTCTCGATACAGGACGGATTGGTCAGGACATAGAAGCCATCACCCTCGGTGCCGACGAAGAGCCTGCCGTTGTGATGCCACACGGACAGCAGCTTGCAATCGCCCCATGGAATCGATCCCGTAAAGTAATCCCATTGCGGCTTTTCACGGCGCTCTTCGTCGTCCCGCGACCTGGGCGGCAGAGGAATCATGCGCAGGCGCGCGAACACCTTTTTTTCGAAGATCATGAAGACGTGATTTTCCGGGGTGACGGTCATGCAGGTGATGTCGTCGGAATAGATCGGCAGATCCTCCGCCTTGTCGACGAAATAGCGGGTGGAATACATCTGCCATGCTCGTTCTCCGGGGCGCTGCGTCGGGGCGCCTCCGGGCGTGGTGTTGTCTTCGCCGGCCAGGAGAGAGGTGAACGTCCAGTCGGAATCGACGCTTCCCGTCACTTCGGGGTTGTCGTGCAGCATGCCCTGGAACAGTCCGCTGGCGCTGATGAAGCGTGACAGCCCATGCTGGTGGGAAAACCACATGTCCGTGGACCGGAGAATCTGGTTGAAACGAATCATGGCGGCCTTGAGCGGAGGCATGGGGAAAAGGGTTTTGAAGTTCCTGCTGCCGATTCCCTGCTTGGCGAACTCGTCGTACTGGTGGCTGGTCAGGGGCACGATGACGAGTCCCTGGTCGGTGCAGACAACAAGCCGTTGCTGCAGCGGATACAAACGCAGAATGGTCGCCGACAGCAGACGGCTGTTTCCGGGAAGATACTGGGTCCATTCGCCGTTTCGACGGCGCCACAACCCGTGGTTTTTGGTTCCCACCCAGATCGTCCTGTCCCCGAGGAAGGCGCGGAGTGTCCGTTCTTCCTCGCTGATCGTTTCCGACGGCTTGTACTCTTGTTTTTCGTCGAAGGCGGCCAGCGCGGTCAGCCATGCCGCCGGCTCGGGGAAGGCCATGCTCTGCAGAAGCCTGCCGTCCTTGATCAGGGCCATCTCACCGGACGACACCGCCAGGATATGCTGGGAATCCTGCCCTCCCTTGAAAAGCCAGAATGCCTCGACCCAATCCGACATCAGGCCCTGCTCGCGGGAGAGGATGGTCTGGCTGGACCCCATCACTTCGACCATGCCCTCGCCAAGCGTGGAAAACCAGCCGCGACTGGTATCCAGCATCCCGAGCCCGCTGACGCCGACCGACCGGATCTTGAGGCTGTCGTCGGGCGCGTTGGCATCGTAATTGACCGCGACGAACGAGGCCTTGCCGGACGACGGCACGGCGGCGCGGGCCACGAACCCGCCGAAACAGCCGACGAAGATCCAGTCACCGACGATCTGAAGCCGCTGGACATCGACGTTGGGAAGCCTGTCCCCGGCCCCGTAGACCAGCACCCGCTGCGACTGGATGTTGATCAGGCCGCGCGCCGTAGCCGCCCAGAGATTGCCGTTGCGGTCATAGCCGAGATCCCGGACCTCGCAGGAGGCGACCTCGTCGGGAAGGGGGACGACCGTCCAAAGACAGGAATCGCCGCTGAAAACGGCGATTCCATTGTCGGTGCCCACCGCCATCTGGTTCTTCTTGACCGCGAAAGACAGCACCCGTTGCCCCGGCAACCCCGAGTCGACGGTGTATGTCTGCCAGGTCGACGCGCACGCCAGCGCCGGGCAGAAGAGAACAACGGCCACGGCACGGGCCAAAAGCAGGAATATCCGACTCACAAACCAGTTTCCTCTCTCTCGCGGGTTTTCACGCGGCGGTGTCGACTGCCGCTTCGAAGGATACCATGGCCGGTTCGCGTCTTCCTCCTGATGCAAAGATACAGGGAAAGGAACGATAAATATCAAGTTATATAAATAATCCCGCGCGTCTTTCTCATGAAAAATCATGAGCGTCTGTGCTGAAAATGAACAATTTGTCGTTTTGAGGAGTAAATTTCATACAATTTCAGCAAATTGCCTCAAAACAGCTTGACGAATGACCGATGATCCGTAAAATCGAGGCATCGGTGCGATTCACATTCCGGCCATCCAGGAGAAGCAGATGTCAGGCATCAACAGGTATTTCGGCGAACTGACCTTCAACCGTTCCGTCATGCGCGAGAAGCTCAACCGCGCGGCGTATGAAAAACTTCAGGCGACGATTCAGAGCGGAACGCCGCTCGACGAGTCGATCGCCGACGAAGTCGCGCACGCGATGAAGGAGTGGGCGATCGGCAACGGGGCGACCCATTTCACCCACTGGTTCCAGCCCCAGCGCGGCGGCACCGCCGAGAAGCACGATGCCTTCATCAGCTACGGCGAGAACGGCGAGTTGATCGAGCGGTTCTCGGCCAAGCAGCTGATCCAGTCTGAACCTGACGCCTCGTCGTTCCCGTCGGGCGGCATCCGATCGACGTTCGAAGCCCGCGGCTACACCGCCTGGGATCCGACCTCGCCGGCCTTCCTCCAGGAAACCGGTGAAACCCGGACGCTCGTCGTTCCCTCGGTTTTCCTCTCCTGGACCGGCGACGTGCTCGACCTGAAAACGCCCTTCCTTCGGTCGATGCGCGCGCTGAACGACACGAACATCCGCCTCCAGCGGCTTCTGGGAAACCGTCTGGCGAAGAAAACCATCGTCTATACGGGGCCCGAGCAGGAGTATTTCGTCGTCTCCCGCAAACTCTTCGAAACCCGGCCCGATCTGCGCATCTGCGGTCGCACGCTGTTCGGCGCGGCCCCCGCGAAGGGCCAGCAGATGGAGGACCATTACTTCGGCTCGATCCACCGCAAGATGCTGAAATTCATGGAAGACCTCGATCGGGAACTGTACCGGCGCGGCATTCCCTCGAAGACCCGCCACAACGAGGTGTCGCCGAACCAGTTCGAGCTGGCGCCGCTGTTCGAAGAGGCGAACCTCGCCATCGACCACAACCTCCAGGTGATGGACATCATGAAGCACGTCGCCATGCGGCACGATTTCGTCGTCCTGCTGCACGAGAAGCCCTTCGCTGGCGTCAACGGCTCGGGCAAGCACGTGAACTGGTCGATCGGCGATTCCACCGGAGCGAACTACCTCGAGCCGTCCGCCTCGCCTCTCAAGAACATCACCTTCCTCCTCACGCTGGGAGCAATGATGATCGGCGTCGACATGTACGGCGGACTCCTCCGCGCAAGCGTGGCGGACGCCGGCAACGATCACCGCCTCGGGGCGAACGAGGCTCCGCCCGCCATCATGTCGATCTATCTCGGTGAATATCTAACACAACTCGTCGACGAGATCGCCGGCATGGGCAAGCTGAACGAGCAGACCATGGCCCACATCAACATGGGCGTGCGCAACCTGCCGCGCGTCACGCGCGACTACTCCGACAGGAACCGCACCTCGCCCATCGCGTTCACCGGCAACAAGTTTGAATTCCGCGCCGTCGGCTCGTCGCAGAACTGCTCCGAGGCGGTCACGTCGCTGAACCTGGCCGTCACGTACGGGTTCTACACCATCGAGAAGCGGCTGGCGGCCCTCAAGAGCCCCCGCGACATCAAGGAACGGGCGATCACCGTGCTGAGGGACGTCTTCCGGGAAACGCGCCGCGTGCGGTTCGAGGGAAACGGGTATTCGAGCCAGTGGCACGCCGAAGCCGCGAAGCGCTGCCTGCCCAATGCCCGGAACACCCCCGAGGCCGTCAAGGTGTATCTCGAGAAGAGCGTCGGCGAGCTGATGGACAGAACGCACGTCCTCACCGCCCGCGAGCTTCACGCCAAGGTCGAGGTGAAGCTCGAGACCTACGTGAAGACGAAGGAGATCGAATACAAGACCGCCGTCAACATGGCCCGCACCCTGATCCTGCCAGCTCTCACCCGGCAGATCACCGCGACCGCCGGCGCCGCCGGCGCCGTCAAGGCGGCCGGCCTCACGTCAAAAAAGTTGATCGAAGAGACGAAGCGGTTCGAAAAGCTCTTCTCGGAGATCCAGGACCGTGCCGATGCTCTCGAAAGCGTCATCGAAGCTGCATCCGGGAAGAAAAACTCCCACGAACACGCCGACTTCCTCGCCTGTGACGGCGAAAAGGCGCTCGGCGAGCTTCGAGCCTGCGTCGACCGGGCGGAGCAGACGGTCGCCGCCGAGTTCTGGCCGATGGCCAAATACCAGGAACTCCTCACCGTCCTGTAGCCGATCGTCGTGCCGTTCGCCCCCCCCTCATCCCCATGCGCACGTAGGGGCGGGTTTCAAACCCGCCCCTGCAGACGATTTGCGATATATTCTGGCCGCTATTGTGCGAGGGCGGATTCGATCTGGGCGACGGTTTTGGGGATGGCCGGGCCGAGGACGCGGCGGCCGTCGGGAGTGATGAGCACGTCGTCCTCGATGCGGATGCCGCCGAAGCCGGCGTAGCGCTCGACGGCGGCGTAGTCGATGAACGCGGCGTGTTTCGCTTCCTTCTTCCAGACCGCGATCAGCGTCGGGATGAAGTAGATGCCGGGCTCGACGGTCATCACGTGGCCGACCTCGAGCCGCCGCGCGAAACGCAGGTAGGCGAGGCCGAACTGGTCGCTTCGCACGTGCTCCTCGTCGTATCCGACGTAGGTTTCACCGAGTCCTTCCATGTCATGCACGTCGAGGCCGAGCGCGTGACCGAGTCCGTGCGGGAAGAACAGCGCGTGCGCGCCGGCGGCGACGGCGGCGGCCGGATCGCCCCGCATGAGGCCGACAGCCGTCAGGCCCTCGGCGATGACCTTCGCGGCCGACAGGTGGACGTCTCGGTACGAAACGCCCGGCCGCATCATCTCGATCGCCTTTGTCTGTGCCGCCAGAACGATCTCGTAGATCTCCTTCTGCCGCGGCTCGAACCGGCCTGATACCGGGAACGTCCGGGTGATGTCGCTCGCGTAGCAGAGCGGCGACTCGGCGCCCGAGTCGACGAGCAGCAGATCGCCGGCCTTCATGCGGTTCCCGTGGTGATGGTTGTGAAGCGTCTCGCCCCGGATCGACAGGATCGTCGGAAACGACGTGCGCGAGCCCGCGGCGAGAACCACGCCTTCGGCGGCGCCGACCAGTTCCTGCTCGATCGTGTCGGGGCGCAGCAGCTGCAGGATCTTCCCGTACATCGCACCGCTGATCTCGAGGGCCGCCTCGATCTGGGCGACTTCCTCGGGGCTTTTCACGATACGTTGGGCGACGACCGCCCGGATGAATTCCGCCGACGCATACGAGCTCAGGCGCGAAGCCGCGATGCCGAGCAGGCGCTCGAGCTGGAGCTTCGTTTCGGCGCGATACGGGGGCAGGAAACGGATCGGCCGTTTCGCGCACAGGGCCGCGGCGAGATACCCCTCGAGCGCGGCGAGCGGCTCGGTTTCCGTCACGCCGGCCGAGGCCGCGCGGACGGAAAGAGGCGCGCACGGCCCCATCCAGATCTCGTCGTCGAGGGTGATGTCGTCCCCGAACACGATCTCCCGGCCGAGATCGAGATCGACGACCGCGAACAGGCCCGGCTCGGCGAGCCCCCAGTAGTAGAGGAAGGAACTGTCCTGCCGGAACGCATACGTGTTGGCCGCGTAGTTCATCGGCGTCCCGCCGTTTCCCGGGAAAAGCAGAAGACCGTTGCCGAAGCGTGCGCGCAGCTCTCTGCGCCGGGCCGAGTAGGTGGCGGCTGGGAACATGTTCTCATTTCCTCCGTGTGCGGGCATGGGCTGCCCGGTGGGTTGGTTCCATGTTACCCTACCGTTCGCACGGATCACAACGTTCGCATGAAATAATACAAATAATACTATACTAATGCGGCTCGAGGTGCGGTCATGAACGATATCATCTGGTATTTTACGGGAACCGGAAATTCCCTCGCTGCCGCCCGGCGGGCGGCGACGGCCCTCGGAGGCGATGTCGAGTTGAAGCCTATCGCCTCAGCCCCGGCCGGCGCGGTCGAGATCGCCGCGGCCAGGCTCGGCTTCGTTTTCCCGGTCTACTCGTTCGGGCTTCCCCGCGTCGTGAAGGAGTTCGTCGAGCGCATCGGCTCGATCAGGGCCGACCGCGTGTTCGCGATCGCGACCTGCGGAAGCGCTTCCGGAGGAACGCTCGCCCAGTTGCGAAAACTGCTGGAAACGAAAGGCGCGCGTCTCGACGCCGCCGCCGCGGTCGTCTACCCGGGAAACTGCATTCCCCTGCATGCCGCGCCCACGGAAGAACAGTGCAAAAAGATGATCTCCGCGGGGAACGAGGCCGTCGACAACTTCATGGCGGACGTCACGGCCGGCCGCCAACGGCCGCCCGGCTTCTTTGCCGGTGTCAACGAGGTGCTGTTCCGGCCGATGTATGCAGGGTTCCTGTCATCCGTGCGGCGGAGCGACCGGTTTCTGAAGGCCGAAGAGACATGCACCCGGTGCGGGGTGTGCATGAAAATCTGCCCGGTGGGGAACATCGCGGTGGGGCCCGACGGACGGCCCATCTGGGGCGGCCGGTGCGAAGCCTGTTACGCCTGCCTGAACTTCTGCCCCGTCGAGGCGATCCAGTACGGCTGGCTGACGCGCGGCCGGCGGCGCTACCGGCATCCGGACGTGACGCCGTCCGATCTCGCAGCCCAATCGGGAAAAAAGGCTTAGCTCACGCTTTCCGGCCGGCTCTCTTCGTCGCCGAGGAGTTTCTTGAGGATTTGCGACAGTTCGAGGATGCCGTAGGGCTTGGGCAGGGTCGCGAGCCGGTCGTCGCGCGGGAATTTCCGGGCGATCTCTTCCGCGCCGAGGCCGCTCGCGATGATGACCGGCAGGTTGTCCGTCATGTGGCGTATCTCGACGAAAGCTTCTTCCCCGGTCATGTTCGGCATCAGCAGATCGAGAATGACGATGCGGATCTCCTCGCTGAAACGCTTGCACAAATGAACCGCCTCCAGGCCGTCCGAGGCCGTGAGAACCTTGAAGCCGATCCGCTCGAGGATCTGCTTTCCGACGATGCGGATCGTTTCCTCGTCATCGACCAGAAGGACGGTTCCCCGGCCCTGCCAGGTGGGCGCAAGCGGTTTCGGAGCCGGCTGTTTCGGGGGTTCGGCGGGCCTGTGCTCCGGCGGCGTTCCCGACGGGGCGGGAGACGCTTCCGCGAGGGGAATGCGGCGGCAGATCTGCGCGGCCTTTCTTGCCGCCTCGTGAATCGTGTTCAACTGCTCGTAGATCGAGGTGCTGGCCGGAAGCGTGAGCTGAAGGATCTCGGTGTTGCCGACGATCGCCGCCAGCAGATTGTTCAACTCGTGGGAGGTGGCGGGATCCATGCCGTGGACTTCACCGATGCGCCTGGCGATGCGCAACGCCTCGATGCGCTGGCGGAACATCTCCTCGGCCCGATGCCTCGATTTTCGCGTGTGGAGGGGCATGTGGAAGGGATTATGCGAGAACTCCCCTTCGAACCAGAGCAGGCGGTGCGAATCCATGGCCGAGACCAGAACGCCTTTCGTATGGCAGGTGACGGGGTAGAAGCAGACGATGCGCGCTTTTCCCGTCAGGATGAGGTCGCACAGCGTCGCTTCGAGGGCGCGCATGGCGGCCGGCTTCCGGTGAACGGAACTCCAGGCCGGAAGCACCAGCACGAGGGGCGGTTCCGCGTGCGGCCTGATGTTGAAAACGGCCGTCACGGTCTCCGTCAGGTTTTTGCCCGTCGAGGTTTCGAGCCATCGCAGCCGGCCGTCGGCCGTCGCCGCACGGTGGTCGATGCATCGGAAGTCGAGGCGCTCCCGGAGCGCTTTTGCGTGTTTTTCGCTGACGCAGCAGATCGTGCAACGATTGCGACAAAGCGCATCGACGACGCCGTCCGCCATCAGCTCGATGCTCTGGCTCACTTCGGGGGTGAGGACGCCGACATGCGTCCGTTCGGTTATTTTCTCCCAGGGAATGGTGAACCTTCGGGCCGAACCGGGCACATGATCTGCACCCATGGACGTAACCCTGTGGTGAGAGGCTCCCGTGGCCGCATGTGTCGACTAGGCCTGCTGCTGTGCGGCCCTTGCGGTACAAATTCCTCCCCACGCCCTTCTGATTTAAGCATAGCCATAAATGCCGGGGTGGTCAAGAATGCCTGTCTCATGGGTGTTGCGCTCGATCCCGCCGGCGCGTTACCATGACGATGTGAGAGGAACCCCGTACACATGCCGAAAGATACGAACAAAAACAATCTGATCAGTTGTCTGCTCGATCCCTCGGCTTCCGAATCGCCTGCCACCGGCGTCCTGGGAAGGGAGCTCCTTGGGTCGTTCGCCGGTCTCGAGGATGCGGCCATCCAGAAGCGCCTGCTGACGTCGGTGATCGAGAAATACGTCCTTCTCGAGCGCCGGGTCGATCAGCTGCTGAAGAACACGCTCCCGGAAGTGGTCGCCGAAGAGATCAAGACCCGGGGGGAATACGCCCCGCGCGAGTTCGACGTGACGATCCTGTTCATGGACTGCGCGGGCTTCACCAAGCTGGCCGAAAAGATTCCCGCCCAGACCCTCATCTCGTGCCTTCACGGCCTGTTCAGCGGCATCGACGTCCGCGTCGAGGCGCATGGCGGCACCAAGGTGAAAACGATCGGCGACGCCTACATGGCGGTGTTCGGAGCGCCCCAGCCGCTGGCCGACCATGCCGCCCGGGCCGTCGAGGCGGCGATCGATTCCCTCGAGTTCATGAACGAGTTCAACAGGACGATTCCCGAGCCGTTCCACCTCCGCGTCGGCATCCACTCCGGGCCGGTGATGGGCGGTGTCGTGGGCCGCGACCGCATGCAGTTCGACGTGTTCGGCGACAACGTCAACATCGCGTCGCGGTTCGAGTCGTCGGGCGAGAAGGGGCGCATCAACGTCTCCGAATCGACCTGGCGGCTTTCGAAAGACCGGTTCACCTGGCAGGAGCGCGGGGAGATTTCCCTCAAGAACAAGGCGCCGATGAAGGCCTACTTCGTCACCGGCAGGTCGGACAAACATTCGGAAGGAATGAGCGAGGCCGCGTATGTCAAATGAATTGAGATTCGAGCGCCCGATTCGCGTTGCCGAGGGCATTTTCTGGATTGGCGTGTATGACAGCGAAACCGAACTGCACTGCAACCCCTACCTGGTGAAGGGGGAAAAGGGCGTCGCCATCATCGACAGCGGCAGCCGGCCCGATTTCGCCGGGGTGATGATGAAGGTTCTGCAGACCGGGGTTCACCCGGGAGACATCACGGCGCTGATCTACCAGCATTACGACCCCGACCTGTGCGGCTCGCTGCCCAATTTCCTCGATCTCTGCACGAACCCCGGGCTGCGCATCTATTCGAAGCATGCAAGCAACGTGTTCATCAGGCATTATGTCGAGAAAACGTTCCACGGGAAGTTTGCCGATATCAGCGATTCAGACTCGCTCGACCTGGGGGATCGGAAGCTGAGGTTCATCGGAACGCCGTATGCCCATGCGCCCGGCAGTTTCGCCACCCTCGACGAGCGCACCGGGACCCTGTTCACGAGCGACCTGTTCGGAAGCTACCGGTACGACTGGGACCTCTTTCTCGAGCTCGACGAAAAATGCTTCGTCTGTTCGGATTACACGAGCTGCCCGAACAAGAAGGCCGAGACGGACTGCCCGTTCCCCGACATGCTCTCGTTCCACAAGGGAATCATGCCGTCGGAACGGGCGCTGCGACTGGCCATCAGCCGCGTCAGGAAGGTGAACGCGTCGATTCTCGCGCCGCAGCATGGCAGCATCCTGCGTTCGCCGCGCGTCATCTCCCACGTGATGAACGTTCTGGAAAAACTCGACGGCGTCGGCATCGACGGGATCCCAGACGAGGGCTGAAACCTCAGATTGTTCGCAGGATTTCCCTCAGCGACGAGCGGTGAGACGTGGTTTCGTCCTGGAGTTTCGACAACAGGGCCTGAAACCGCTCCTCCCTCGTGATGAACGCCTTGGTCAACTCGGATTCGATGAGCGAGTTTTCCGTGTCCATCATGTGCTGGACCACGTAACGCGGATTCGCGGTTCTGGCGCGAATCTCGACGGTCAGTTTCCGGACGTCGGCGGTCATCAGGCGGAGGGTCTGGATGAAAAACCGCCCCTGAGACCAGGACTGGTGCGATTCATCGATCGCGCGCCGGATCTGCCGAAACACCTCGGCATGCGCCTCTTCCTGGTTCTTGAGGCTTTCCCAGACGTTTCTGAACGCAGGCAGAAAATCGATGCAGGCTTCGTAGAGGCCCGCGAGCGCCAGTTCGTTCTCGATGAAACCGTCTGCCAACTCGAGCAGCGTTTCCTTCTCTCCCATCGTCATCCCTCCCGTGACTGCAGCAGTCACTGAACTCATCTGAACATTCTCAGAAAACGCGCGTTTTGTCAAAGCCCCGTTCGTCCTTCGACAAGCTCAGGATGAACGGGACTTTCCACCCTGCGCGCCGGGCGAGGGGAGGAAAATGGAATACTTGGCAGGGAGGATGAGACGGGAGTATTCTCTCGGCAAAATCTGCTCGAAGGAAAGGGAAATCGGATGTGCGGCGTCATCGGACTGAGTTTTGAACGTGAACACGCGAAGATGGGCGGCATGGCCGCCAGGCTGCTCAGGATGCTCGAATACCGCGGATACGACTCGACCGGGGGCATTGTGCAGGACGCGAAGGGAACAACCGTGCTGCGCAAGGACGTCGGGGCGCCGAGCGACGTGGTCGTCCGGCTCGGCATCGACAAGCTGCCCGGCCTGCTGTTCTGCGGCCAGGTGCGCTGGGCCACGTTCGGGGCCGTCACGAAAGAGAACGCCCAGCCGCACGAGATGCGGTGCAAGCTGCACTTCTACGGCGCCCACAACGGCAACATCACGAACTGCGAACGGCTCAAGGAGTGGCTGCGCCGCGAAGGCCACGACGTGAAGAGCGACAACGACGGCGAGATGCTCGTCCACACGATCGAGCACTTCTTCGCCCTCGAACTCCAGTACAAGAACGCCGACGACATGGCGGTGCGCGAGGCGGCCCTGCGCGCGGCCGTGCTGCACGCGGCGAAGCAGGTGACCGGCTCGTTCGCCTCGGTCGTCGTCGATCCCGTCAGCCGCATCATGATCGCGATCAAGGCCGGAAGCAGCCTCTACATCGGCATCGGCCACGACCAGGAGATCGGGAACTTCACGCTCGCCTCGTCGGACCTCGCGTCGGTTCTGCAGATGACGCGCATCCTCGTGCCGATCCGCGAGAACGAGTTCGCCGTGTTCGGCCCCGGCGCCGAGCCTGTGCTGTATGACCTGCGCGGCGGCAAGCGCCTGAAGCGCGCTTCCCAGCGCAGCCTGCTGAAGGTCGAGGAGACTCGCCTCCAGCCGCCGTACACGTATTTCATGGAGCAGGAGATCGCCAGCCAGGTCCAGACGACCCGGCGGCTGCTGACCCTGTACGCCGGCGGAAACGCCATCACCCGGCGCGTGCGCGAGCGAAAAGACGAGGCGGCGCTGCTGGCGCGGCTCAAGGAGGTCGTCTCACGGCTCGCCGGCATCACGGATTCGGAACAGTTTCGGGAAAAGGCCGCCGCGCTTCTCGACTCGGCCGACCTGGCGAAGCTGAACCGCCTCGTCGAGGCCGATCCGCCCGCCGAATGCGACACCGGCTTCGAGTCGTCCTATGGCAGCCTGCTCGACGAGCTGCGCGACATCGGCGGAACCGGCCGGCGCAACCTGCCCCTGCTGCTCAAGATGATCGACGCGACGTTCGACCTCGACGACATCGACGACGTGGATGCGCGTATCCGAACCTTTTTACGCATGGTGTCGGGCGCGGCGGAAAAAGGCGGCACGATCTACATCCTCGCCTGCGGAAGCTCGTTCCACGCGGCGAAAACCGCGCCGATCTTCTTCAACGAGATCTGCGGTCTGCCGGTGATTCCCCTGCTTCCCGGCGAGTTCCGCGCCCAGTGCACGCGCTCCCTGCGGCCGACCGACCTGATCATCGGCATCAGTCAGAGCGGCGAAACGAAGGACCTGATCGACGTGTTCAACATGGTCGAGCAGAACTACCCGACCGTGAAACGCGTCTGCATCCTCAACAACACCAACTCGACGCTGGGCCAGGAAAAGTCCGACCTGTGCATCCCGCTCTTCTGCGGCCCCGAGATCGCCGTGCCCGCGACGAAGAGTTTCATCAACCAGCTGATGGTCCTGCTGATTCTCGCCGTCCGCCTCCAGGAACACCGCCAGGGCCGCCGGAAGCCCGCGGCGAAGCGCGGTGGTAAAAAAGCTGAAAGTATAGAATCGGGAGTGGAATGGCGCGACGCGATGGAGCGGATTCCCGGCCTGATCGACCGGACGATCAAGACCACGTCGCGCGAGATCGAACTCGTCGCCCAGGAGGTTCACCAGGCGCCGAGCATGCACATTCTCGCCACGCGCCTGCTCGGCATCGCCAAGGAAGGCGCGCTCAAGATCCGCGAGATCGTTCTCAACCACACCGAGGGGTTCGAGGCGTCCGAGTTCAAGCACGGTCCGAACACGATTCTCGGCGTGAACACCGTCTTCGGCCTCGGCAATGTGCGCGGCCTGCTCGAGACGTTCGGCCAGGCCGTGCATCGCATCGCCGAGGACCCGGATGGCCGCAACCTCGACGCGCGCGCCCTTGGCCGCCTGTTCGACTCGGTGGCGGCATACGCGTTCGACGACAAGCCGCCGAAGCTGGCGAGCGCGGTCGAGGAGCGGCTGTTCAAGGACGTGTTCGCGAAACACGACTTTTTCGGCAGCATGTACGGCAACTACCCGCTGCTGTTCATCACCGGCCCGGCCGAGCTGGACGTGAACCTCACGATCTCGCAGATCAACACCCACAAGATCCGGGGTGCCGACGTGTTCATGATCGCCGAGGACGACGAGCGCCTGCGGGAAGCCGTCTCGATCGCGCCGGCGGCGTCGAATATATATCGACATGGATATATAACACTCCCGCGCGCCGGAAACCCGCTGATGACGATCTTCTCCGCGACGGTCGTGCTTCAGCTCCTCGCGTTCCGCATGAGCCTGCACAAGATGGAGATGATGAACCGCCTCGAGATCGAAGGCCACGGCGTCCATCCCGACGTTCCGAAGAACGTCAGCAAGTCGATCACCGTCGACTAGGCGCGGCCATGATCCATCACCAGGAGACCCGGGACGGCGTTTCCGTCACGTTCCTGCAGGGCGTGCTCGATCTTCAGACGTCCCGGGATTTCACCGCCCTGTTCGACGATTTCCAGAAGAAGGGGTGCCGGAACATCGTTCTGGATCTCGCCGACGTCTCGTTCATCGACAGTCAGTCCCTCTCCCTGATCATCACGCAGGCCATCCAGGCCAGGGAGGAAGGAGGGAACATCAGATTCTCCAGGGTTCCGCCGCGGCTCATGCGTGTTTTCGAGCTGGTGGGGCTTCATGATGTGCTCGAGTTCTTCGACGATGTCGATTCGGCCGTGCAGGCGTTTTCGCGGTCCTCCCCGGAATATTGAGTCCTGCATATCAAAAACCAGCTTCGTGTCTCCGTTCGTGCTGAGCTTGTCGAAGCACGAACAGCCACTTGCCGATGATTCCTCATTTCGCCCTTCGACAGGATCAGGGCGAACGGGTGGCTTTCATTCTGCAGGAATCAATGAGTGATGGCGCCTGTCCCGGGCCTGGCAAACCCGGGATCAGGGCAGGTCGGCGGCGAAGATGCCGATGCCGGCGGACGTCTGTCGGAGGGCGAGCAGGTTCGCCGTGCCGCCATGGTCGATCAGCACGCAGGAGCGCCTGCCGGCGAGGTCGAACGAGAGATCGGGCAGAACGGAGGCCATTCGGAGGGCCCCGGCGCGGTACCGGAGAACGCGGCTCCAGGCCGGATGGTCGGCGTCGCCCGTTCCCTCGGAGACGAGCACGACGAGCTCGTTTCCCGATCCCGCGGTTCCGACGGCTCTGGCATCGAGAGGGAGCCGTCCGGATGTGGGCGTGTAGGTGAAGAGCGGCGATTCGCGGCCGGAACCGGGATCGACGGCGACGGCCCGGACCCGTTTCTCGTCGGTGAACAGGCGGACGAACTTCCCGCCCAGCCAGACCGGCTCGATGGTGCCGTCGATCTCGGCCAGCACCTCGCCGGCGGGGCCGAAGAGAAAACTGCGGTTCGCGCCGGCGTCGGAGACGGCGAACCGGCCGTCGGGAAGCGCGAACAGATGCCGGATGTATCTGAACAGGCGCCGCTCGCCGACGAGGCCGATCGTCGCCGCGTGACGGAAGGCCCGGAACAGATACACCGCCTGCCGGCTGTTGTCGGCCAGCGCGAGACCTTCGTTGCCGAGCACGGCCGCATCGGCCGTCTCGATGAGGCCGGGGGACCGGTCGCGGGAGAACAGCGTCAGTCGCCCGCTCGCCGGATCGAGAGCGGAAATCTGCCTCTCCCGCGGCTCGAGAAGGAACGGTTCGCCGCCGGCCGAGACGAGCAGGCCCGGGGATTTCGCAGCCTCCTCGGGCCCTGTCTGAGCGTGAGCCGTATCCGGAAGCGAGACAACGGGCTTCCAGTCGATGGCATCGGCGGGTCTCCGCGTCTCGAGGTCTGCCAGCACCCCGTCCGGATCGGCCAGGTCGGGTTCGGCCTCGACCGTCGGCTTCGGAGACGGCGCGGGGGGTGTCTGCGCGGCGGGCGGCGGGGCCGCCGGCCGGTCGGGAAGCTTCGTCACCGCCGATGCGACGGCGCCGCCCCGTTTCTCGCGCAGCGCCCGGAGCTTCTCCGCCAGACTCGAGCCGACCTCGGCTCCCGACGCGGAACAGGACGATACAATCGTCACGATGAAAAGAGCGAATGAAATATATTTATACATATTTATAATTCCCGGGGGGCTCATTGGCCGGAAAGATATGCCGCCGACCCCGTGAGGAGAGGCTTCGGATCGACGGGACGGCCGGTCTCGACATCGCGCCGGACCTCGAAATGGAGGTGGGGGCCGGTCGAAACGCCGGTGTTGTTGCACAGCCCGATCCGGTCGCCGCGGCCCACCACGGTTCCGGGGGGGATGCGCCCCTCGCGCCGGAGATGGCCGTACCGGCTGTAGAACACGCCGGCGTCAAGATCGTGGCGCAGGACGACCATATACCCGTATCCGCCGTTCCAGTCGCTGCGCACGACCCGGCCGGGACCGGCCGCCGCGACGGGCCAGCCGTCGCAGCCGGCGCCGGCGAGGTCGATGCCATCGTGAGGGCGCAGCCTGCCGGTTTTCGGATGCCGCCGCATGCCCATCGCCGAGGTTGTCGTGACGCCCTTTCCCGACGGGGCCCGCAGCGGGTTGATGCCGCCGAACTCCTGGTCGAGCGTTTTGAGCTTCTCCTCGATATCGGCTTTCGTGGCGGGTTCGTCGCGGTCCGGCCGGGTGCCGATGTTCGCGAGCGCCTCGAGGAGATCCTCGCGGATGAGCTGCTTGAGCGCGCGCACCTTCTCCGGGTCCTTGATGCGCCGGGCGAGCTCCTCGCGGGCCACGGCGAGCAGGTAGGCATACCGGCCCCGCTTTGGCGTGCTGCCGAATCGCCTCGAGAGATCGACGAGCGTCCCGTAGGTTTCGACGGCCCGGCGAAGACCCTCGAGTTGGCCATCGGAAACCTCCTTTCCGCGGAGTCCCTGGATGCTCTTCCACAGGTCGGTGAACGCGTCGAGACGGAGGGCCGTTTCGAACGTGCCCAGATCCTTCAGATCGACGGATTTGACGGCGGCCTCGAGCTGCAGGATGCGCCTGATCGTCTCGCGACGGTCCGGCCGGTCGAGCTGCAGGAGCGGGATGAGAAAGGCGTTTTTCCCGAGCAGTCTCGACAGGACGGCCTCGACGTCGGCATCGCCGATGACGCGCGCGGCCTGTTCCACCCGGAAGGAGAGATCTTCCGGGCTGTAGATGAGATCCGGGCCCGAGGCGGCGGCGGGGACACCCTGGAACACGATCCAGAGAGACCAGACGATAAAATATAACGAATAATATTTTATAAAAAGGCGTTTCACCGGCTTGCGTCCTCTCGTCGAATGACGTTGCGATCTGTCTCAGGCGATATTCTACCACATTCTCCGAGCCCTGGCTGTCGCGCAAGAACACGGGCGTTTCACGAAACGCCCCTACGCCATACGCGGTCGACCCTCCGATCGTAGGGGCGGTTCGTGAACCGCCCGAGCCACCAGCGTTACATCTGATGTCGAGGCGGGCGGGTTATAAACCCGCCCGCCTCGACATGCACGAACGTGTCACGCTGCGAAGAAATATGCATCAACCCATTCCGCCGGACGGCGTTCGATGGTACCATCGGGGAAAACACCCCCCCCCGGAGAGACGTATGAAGAGTCCCCTTCGATTGAGAAACGACTTCCTGGTCCTCGTGCTGGCGCTGTTCATGATCGTCTCACCCTGTGGGGCGGAGGCCGCCGAAACGGCCTGCCCCGAGCCCCTTCGGTCCGGCCCTGCCGGCGGAATCTGGCAGGCGTTCTGGGATATCAGCGCGTTTCCACGCCTTTCCAAGCACGAAGGCCCTCTCCGCGAGTATCTGACGTCCGAGGCCGGTCGCCTCGGCCTCGAGGCCAGGGCCGACCAGGCCGGAAACCTTCTCGTCATCATGCCCGCCGCCGCCGGCCGCGAAAGCGAGCCGGCCACCGTTCTGCACGCGCATCTCGACATGGTCGGCGATCGCATTCCCGAAAGCCGGCATGACTTCACGCGCGATCCGATCGTGCCGGTCGTTTCGGGCGAGTGGGTCACGGCGAACGGCACGACGCTCGGTGCCGACAACGGCATCGGCGTGGCGGCGCTCCTCGACATCATGCGCGGTTCCGTCACCGATCACGGCCGTCTCGAACTCCTCTTCACCGTCGACGAGGAAGGCGATTTCTCGGGCGTCTACGGCCTTACTCCCGCATCGTTCGAGGGGCGTCGGCTGATCAACCTCGACAGCGAGACCGAGGGCGAGCTGAACATCGGCTGCGCGGGCGGCCGGGCGGACCGCGCCGTCATCCCGTGGAGCCGCAAGCCGGCCGGCGGCTCCGAGGTGCAGGCGATACGCGTCGTCATCGGGGCGCTGCGCGGTGGCCACTCGGGCGTCGACATCAACCGCGGCCGGGCCAACGCCATCCGGCTCGCCGGCCGTCTCCTCAAAACCGTCGCCTCCGTGGTGCCGGTGCGTCTGATCTCGATCCGCGGCGGAAGCATCGATACGACGATCCCGCGCGACGTGACCCTCGACGCCGCGGTGCCGACGAAGCACCTGCCGATCCTGGCCGAGATGCTCCCGATGCTCGAAAAACGCCTGAGACGCGAGTACGCCGCGGGCGATCCCGCGCTCGAGCTCCGGGTCATCCCGATTCTGGGCGCCGTTCCCGACGCCCTGTCCGTCAACGACACCCGCCGGTTCACCGAGTTCATCCTGGACCTGCCGTGCGGCGTTCAGCAGATGAGCAGCCAGTTCCCCGGTCTCGTCGAAACTTCGGCGAACCCGGGCGTCATCTCGACGGCGACAGACTCCGTCGTCCTGATTTCCCACCTCCAGAGCTCCAGTCTGCGCGCCATCGCCGAGCTCGGGGAAAAACTCCGTCAGATCGTCGCCCGCATCGGCGGCACCGTCGAAGCCGGCGTTCCGTATCCCCAGTGGCAGACGAGCCCCGACGCGCCGCTCGTGAAAAAAGTATGCGCTATATATAGCGGCCTGGGCGGCTCCGCGATGCGGCTCAACGTCGTTCACGCGGGACTCGAGTGCGGGGCCGTCGCGGAACTGATTCCTGGAATGGAGATGGTTTCCTTCGGGCCGACGATCGAGAACGCGCATACGCCGAGCGAGCGCGTGAAGATCGACAGCGTCGAACGGTTTCGCAAACTGATCGCCCTTCTGCTGAGGGAACGCCTCTGAGCGATTCGCAGGAGCGCGCAACGAGCGGGGAACGGGTCACCGAGCCCCTGCTTCGCTTCGCCGTCCCGCTTCTCCTGCTCGGCGGCCTCCTGCTTCTCGTGGCGGCGGGCTGCCGTGTCAGCGGCGGCGGGGAGCCTTCGGGCGGACCGTCGGCCGCGGAGACCGGCCAGGGGATCCTGTTCGGCCGGGTGCTGGCGAACGAGGCCCTGGTGAACGCGTCGGTGCTTGCCGTCGATGAAGGATTGGTGCCCGTTCCCGGTGCCGAGGTGTGGATCGAGGGCCTCCCGTTTTTCCCCCACGCGGTGACGAATGCGTCCGGGGAATATATATTTGAACATATTCCATTGGGTAGCCATCGGCTGGTGGCGTCGTTCACGAGCCGCCTGACGGGGAAATCCCTGAAATGCCGCTCCGGCGCTCTGGCCGTGGCTGCGGGACAGCCGGCCGAGTTCCCGGCGATGAGCCTGCTTGCGGCGACGAAGATCGTCTCGGGGGTCCTGCGCGATGCCTCCGGTACTCCTTTCCCTGCCGGCGTGAAACTGGTCGTCTGGGGAGAAATCGTCACGACGCTGGCCAGCGGGGTCTTCTCGAGCCCGCCCCTTCCGACGGCGGAAACCCTGACCGATCTTTCGGTCCTGTCGACGTCGGCATCGACCTCGCCGACATCCCGTCCGGCCAGTTCGACCGTCACGGTGCCGCTCGTTCCGCGCGGAACGGCCCAGCAGATCGATGTGACGATCCCCGTGACGCCGGGCGAAATCGTGCTGAACCATCCGCCGGTGGTCCGGCTGACGGTCCCGAAAACGACGCTTCTCCCGGGAGAGCGGATCACCTGCACCGCCGCCGCGACCGATCCCGACCCCGAAGACCAGGCAAAGCCGATGTCCGTCTCGTGGGCCGCCTCCGGCGGGACGATCGTGAAAACCGCCACCGACGCATTCGCAGCGGACTTCACGGCGCCCCTGTCGACGGGAACGGCGACGATAGCGGTCTCGGTGGCCGATGCACGTGGAGCGACGAGCACCACCTCGCTGCGTCTCGCCGTTTCCGAAACCCAGGAGGGAAACGCTTCCGATACGGAGGACGACCTCACGCCGCCCACCGCCGTCCTGACTTCCACCGCCGGTTCCGTCGCGAACGCGGCGTTCCCGGTGACGATCGCCTTCAGCGAAGACGTCGTCGGGTTCGATCTCTCCAAGCTGACGATCGGGAACGGGACGGCGATCAACCTCCAGCAGATAACGGCAAACCGGGTCTACTCCTGCACGGTTGTTCCGCTCGTGTCCGGCCTCGTCACCGTCGATCTCGCGGCCGGCAAGGTCGTCGATGCCGCGGGGAATCCGAATCTCGCGGCTGTGCGACTCACCAAAAGTTACGGCACGGATGCCCCGACCGTCGTCCTCTCCTCCACCGCGCCGCAGACGACAAACGACGTGATCCCGCTCACGGTCACCTTCAGCGAGGAGGTCACCGGCTTCTATCTTTCGAAGCTGACCGTGAAGAACGGGGTCGCGAGCGACCGGCGAATGACGGTTTCCAATCGTGTCTTCACCTGCATCATCACACCCGCCACGACCGGAACCGTCACCGTCGATCTCGCTGCAGACAAGGTGTTCGACGCATCCGGCACCGGAAACATCGCCGCCGCGCAGTTCGTCCGGATGTACGATGCTCGTCCGGCCGTCACTCTCTCGACGACGGCATCGGCAACGACGAACGCGCCGATTCCTCTGGTCGTGACCTTCAGCGAAAAAGTCTACGGCTTCGATCTCACGAAGCTCACCATCGCGAACGGAACGGCGGAATATCTTCGGACGCTCGAGGAAAATCGCGTCTTTTCCTGCATCGTCATGCCGGTCACGAACGGAAGTGTCACGATCGATCTGGCGGCAGGGAAGGTCGTCGACAGCGCGGGAAATGCGAATACGGCGGCGAAGCAGCTTTTCAGGATGTTCGACGACATCCGGCCCACGGTGGCGCTCACGTCACTTTCTCCCTATGCGACGAATGCAACGTTCTCCGTCACGATCACGTTCAGCGAAGATGTAACCGGCTTCAATCTGACGAAGCTCACGCTCGAAAACGCCGTCGCGGGCGACTTCCAGACGACAACGCCGAACCGCGTCTACTCCTGCACCATCTACCCCCTCGTATCCGGAGATGTCACGGTCAACCTGTTCGAGAACAGCGTGATCGATGCCGGGGGAAACGGGAATATCACTGCCACGCAGCTCACCCGCTTCTTCGACAACATCCCACCGGACAATCAGGATACGGTTCTGTCGAGAAATCTGATCGTCCGGGGCAGCGAACCCGTCGCGATCCTTTCCAGCGGTGACGCCTACAACACCGTCTGGCTGGCTCCGCACGGCACGACGACGTTCTCGGAGAGCCAGAGCATGACGAGTGTCTATGGGGAGGCGACGAGCATTCCGGCTCCCGCTCTCGAGGGAACCTATCGACTGTTCATCCGGGATTTCGCCGGAAACGTGTCGTCGGCGTCGACGGCCGTCGTCCAGGTCGACAACACGGCGCCGACGAATCAAAACGCGGTCCTGGCGGCCAACGCATGGGTTCGCCCGGGACTTCCGGTCGCGATCGAATCGAGCGGCGACACCGGAAACACGATCTGGCTTGCGCCCTACGGCACGATGCTGTTCTATCCGGCGGCCAACATGACCAATGCCAGCGGTACCGCGGTCTCCATCACCGCCCCTCTCACGGAAGGAAATTATAGAATATATGTCATCGATGGTGTTGGAAACGTTTCCCAGCCGTCGGCCGCGCAAGTGGTCGTCGACGCCATCCCGCCGTCCTTCTCACCGACGTATCCCCAGGCCGCCAATGTGACGATGGCGGCGGCCGACATGCTGGTGAAACTGACCGAGGACGGATATGTGTATTTCAAACACTATACATCGGCGCAACCGGTCATGACGGCCGCGGGCCTCAAGGCGGCAGGAGAGACGTTTCCCCAGTCCGGCGGCGTCGAGGGAGCCATCAATCTCCTGAATCTCGCCCCGGGCACGATATACTACGCCTACTTCGCGATCGAGGATAATGCGGGAAATCTCAACCCGAACGTCGTCGCTCTGACGTTCGAAACGAGCACCTTCGGCTACGGGAATTAGCGTCGCCGACGCGATGTTTCGGGAAAGGCTTCGGGAAGCAGCGGTGCGTTTTCCGCCGGCGGGTTCATCCAGGCGGGCTTGGTGAACGTTCTCGACGGATACTCCATGAAGAGGGTCCGGAGTTCGATGTTGCCGCTTCCCCGCGCGATGTCGGCGGATGAGTGCCCGTATCCTTCTGTTTTCTGCGGGTCGGCGCCCGCTTCGAGCAGATACTGTGCGCATTTCGGATGCCCCCGGTGGGTCGCCGCATGGAGCGGGGTCCAGCCGTGGATCCGTTCGGCATTCGGGTCGAGGCGCATGATCAGAAGCCGCTTCACCCACTCGTCGAGACCGCTCTCGGCGGCGCAATACAGGGCCGTGTAGCCGTTGTTGTCGACGGCCTTGATGTCCGCTCCGGCATCGACGAGCGCTTTTGCGGCATCACCCTGCTTCCTGGCGAGCGCCACGAGAAGGGCGGTGCGGCCGTCGTTCGTCCTGCTTTCGATATTCGCGCCTTTCGAGAGGAGAAGGGAGACCGTTTTCTTGTGCCCGGCGCCCGCGGCGAGGATCAAAGGGGTGTTTCCGTCGTTGTCGCGGGCGTCGACGACCGCGCCCCGCTGGAGATACACCTCGACGAGGTCGCTCAATCCGGCTTCCGCCGCGAGATGCAGGGCGGTGCGTCCGTTGGCGTAGGCGTGATGCAGGCTTGAATGTGGGGAAAGTTCCACCCGGTAGGGGGGCGACGATTCCGTGCGGGAGACGCCCTCAGGGGGCGAACCTAATTCCCGCGAGCCCGTGAGATACAGCTGGGAAAGGACGTAGGCGCCACCGATGACCAGCAGCAGCGCACTCGTATGATCGGTTTGTCGTGCCATGATGCGTCGATTCTACCATGCCCCGGCATAGCATGACACTCTCACGATCACCTGGCCGTCATCATGGGCGGGGCGGGTTTCAAACCCGCCCCTACGGCGTGTGAGATCGGCCGTCGAGATGTAGCGGCGCATCGCGATGCGCCCGGGGAACACTCAGGATTACTGGAGGGAGCCGGCTTCCTTTTGGCGGAAAATGCAGGCTTCGGGCCTGCAGGGAGCTTTCAGGATGGTGAACCGGGAGCAGCGTTTGCATTCCTGCTGGTGATGAATCGTGAACTGTTCATGTTTCATCTCGAGCTTCTCCTTCCTGGTTGTCATCGTGCGGACATCTCTCCTTCTATACATCGGCATAATCGCCGATCCCGACC
>DAOSOK010000026.1:27503-81577 GCA_035373905.1 Candidatus Ozemobacteraceae bacterium
AGCAGGACGCTGGAAGTGCACCGCCGGCGCCAGGACGGCGCGCTTCGGCGGGGCCGACCAGCAGGACGCTGGAAGTGCACCGCCGGCGCCAGGACGGCGCGCTTCGGCGGGGCCTGATAGAACGGGAAAGAGAGCCGCCGGCATCTCTTCTCTGTTGCGGCGGCGTGTCGGTTGGGGCATACTGTCCCTCACGCGAAGGAGTATGCCATGATTGTCGCCGCACTGCAAATCTGTACGAAATATTCCCACGTTTTCCCCGGACTCGCCCAGGCTTTCGAATGGCTCCGGACGACGAATCTCGCCAGGCTGGAGGCCGGCCGTCATCCGATCGATGGCGAGCGCATCTACGCCTCCGTCGCCGAGTACCGGACGAAACCGGTGGAAGAGGGTTTCTGGGAGGCGCACCGTCGATATGTCGACGTGCAGCTGGTCGTATCGGGAACGGAACGGTTCGGCTTCGGGCATCTCCATGAGATGCGGTTCGTCTCTCACGACGAATCTCGCGATCTGTCTGTCCTCGAGGGCGACGGTGACTTCTTCCTCCTCAGGCCGGGCCTGGTCGCGGTGCTGTTCCCCGATGACGCGCACATGCCGGGTCTGTGGGCCGGTTCCGCACCGGAAACGGTCCGCAAAATCGTCGTCAAGATCGCCCTGCCATGAGTCTCGCAACCGTCGAAAACTGGGAAGCCAGGCTTCGCGCCGCATTCGACCGCGCGGATGCCTACCTGGAACAGAAATATGCGGGCCGCTTCACCCTGAAGCCCAACCGCCCGCCCCACGAAGCCGGGGCAACCCGCGATGCCGACGGAGTATTCGATCTGACCGTCGGCTACACGGCCGGGTTCGGGTCGAAATATGGTGAAGGCTATGTATTCCGGGTCAGGCTGGCTACGTTCGACCATATTCCGTCTTCCACCCGCGCGAACATCGAGACCGAGGCGGTCGAGACGCTGACGAAAGAGATCGCCGCCGAGTTTCCGGACCGCGATTTGCGCATCGTCGTCGACGGCGAACAATACAAGGTCATCGGCGACCTTTCCCTGAAATGACTGAAATCTCTCGCGTCCTGCAGGATGAAAACAGCCGTTCGCCCTGAGCCTGCCGAAGGGGGCGAGAGCCTCTCGTGCTTCGACAGGCTCAGCACGAACGTGAGCGAGAAATGAAATCCCCCGGCCATGCGGCCGGGGGATTCGCAAGAGGGCGGTTAAGCTCGATCAGTTCTTTTTGTTGCCTTCGGCGTCGAGAATGACGATCTCGCCGAGTTTGAGCTCCCTGATCCCGGCTTCGATCTTCGCGCGATCACCGATCAGCAGCAGGACGGAACCGTTTTTGCCGGCGTATTTCGCCGCGGCGGCATTCACGTCGGCGAGGCCGAGGGTGCGGGTTTTCTCGAGTTCGGTAACGAATTCCGAGAACGGCAGGCCGAGGGCCCACAGTTCTCCCACGCGGCCGGCGACCTTGTTCATCGTGTCGAACCGCTGAGCGTAGCCTCGGAGGCGCATTTCGCGGGCGTCTTTCAGCTCGGTTTCCGAGATGGGCTTCTTGCCGGCGAGGTTTTCGAGTTCTTTCACGAACTCGATCACGGACTCCTTTGTCTTGTTGCCCTGGACGGACGAAGAGGCGAACCAGCTTCCCGCCTCCTTCGCCGACGCGAGGGCCGAGCGGGCGCCGTAGGTGTAGCCCTTGTCCTCGCGCAGGTTGAGGTTCAGACGGGTGCCGAACCCGCCGCTGCCCCAGACGGCGTCGGCAAGCATCAGCGGATAATAATCGGGATCAGCCCGCTTGATGCCGGGCATCAGCTGCAGCACGACCGTCTGCACGGCGCCGGGCTTGTCGATCAGATAGACCGTTCCGGTCGCGGCTGGCTTCGGGGCGGGAAGCGCGAGCGCGGGAGCCGGCTTGCCTTTCCAGGCGCCGAAGGCCTTTTCCGCGAGGCCTTTCGCCTCGTCGAGCGTGACGTCGCCGACGAAGATCAGGCAGGCGGAACCGGGCTTCCAATACGTTTCGTGCATTTTGACGAGATCGTCGCGGGTCAGCGCTTTGACGCTCGAGGCGAAACCGTTCACCGGCCAGCCGTACGGATGATCGGCGCCGAACGCGAGGACCGACCGCAGCCGGCCGGCGAGCGAGCGGGGATCGTTCTCCTCCTGCGACATGCCGTCGAGCATCCGCTTGCGCTCGCGGTCGATTTCCTCCTGGGGGAAGATCGGATTCAGGGCGACGTCGGCGAGAATCTCGAGCGCCGGAACGAGGTTGCGCTTGAGAATTTCGAACGAGATGCCGGCTGACTCGCGGCCCGCAGCCGAGCTGAGCGATGAGCCGAGCTGGAACATCGCCTGCTCGATCTCGAGCGCCTTGCGGCTCTTCGTGCCCATCTCGATCGTGGCCATCATCAGCTGCGCGTTGCCGGGCTTGCCGGGCTGGTCGTACAGGCTGCCGGACTTCACCGTCAGGCCGACGGCGACCTTGGGAAGCTCGGGCCGCTCGACGACGAGAATCTCGAGGCCGTTGTCGAGCTTCGCCGTCTTCACCTCGGGCGGCGTGAAGTCGCGGTCCTGGCCGAGCGCGGGGGGCTGTTCCCGCGAGAGTTCGATCTTTTCGACCTCGCCGGGCTGCTCCGGCCGGAAGCGGAGCTTCAACCGCTTGTCGGTGTTGATCCAGCGCTCGACCGCGGCGCGCACGTCCTCGGCCGTCAGGGTGCTGTACCGCTCGAAGTCGGCTTCGAACTTGTCCGGCGAGCCCAGATACGTGTTGTATTTGTTCAGCATGTCGGCCTTGCCGCCGAAGCCGCCGATCGCTTCGAGCGAGGAAACGAAGCCGAACTCGATCTTGTTCTTCACCCGTTCCAGCTCCTCGGCGGTCGGGCCTTCCTTCGCCAGGCGCGCGATCTCGGCGTCGACGATGGATTCGGCCTCGGTGGCGGAGGCGTCCGGCCTGAGCGTCAGCTCGACGCAGAAGTTGCCGGCGATCTCCATGCTGTCCTGGTAGGCGCTGACAGCGGTGCAGACCTGGCGGTCATACACGAGAGCCTTGTTCAGGCGCGAGGAGAGCCCGTCGGCCAGAACTGCCGCCGCGACGTCGAGCGCGGCATCCTGCGGCCCGAAATACGCCGGGGAGTGCCAGCAGATGTAGATTCTGGTTTGGGGAACGCGGTCGGCGACCTCGACGATCCGCTCCGAGTCCAGTTCGGGAATCCAGCGGGCCGGCCGCGCCAGCGCCGGGCCGGAGGGAATGGTCCCGAAATACTTCTTCACGAGCCGCTTCGCCTCTTCCGGATCGAAGTCGCCGGTGATGACGAGCGACATATTGTTTGGAGTATAATATGTCCGGAAGAACTCCTTCACGTCCTCGAGCGTGGCGGCGGAGAGGTCTTCCTGGCTGCCGATGACCGGCCACGAATACGGGTGGTCGGGCGGATACATGTAGGTGGCGGCCAATTCGCCGGCCCGTCCGTAGGGGGCGTTCTCGTAGCTCTGGCGCCGCTCGTTCTTCACGACGTCGCGCTGGTTGTTCAGTTTCGCCTCGTCGAGGCCGTCGAGAAGCGTGGCCATGCGGTCGGACTCGAGCCAGAGGAGATACTCGAGGTTGCCGGACGGCACGGTCGCGAAGTAGTTGGTGCGGTCGTTGCCGGTTGTGCCGTTGACGCCGCCCTCGCGCAGGTTCGCTCCGGCGCGCTCGACCCAGGTGAAATACTCGCCCGTGGCGTTTTTCGAACCCTGGAACATCAGGTGCTCGAACAGGTGCGCGAAGCCGGTGCGGCCGCGCTTCTCGTTCTTCGAACCGACGTGGAACCACTGGTTTACGTGAACGACGGGCAGTTTTTTGTCGAGATGCAGGATCACCTGCAGCCCGTTGGGCAGAACGTATTTCTCGAAAGCCAGCTTCGGAAGCTGTCCCTGGGGGTTCTCTCCGGGGGCCTGCGCCAGGACAGCCGTCGAGACGAGCGTCAGCACGAGCGCCAGGCACATCAGAACGCGTGAACGGATGATGAGCATCATCTGAACTCCTTTCCAAATTCCGGCATCTTCTCCGCCGGTTCGTTTCCCTCATGCCTTGTGTACCACCTTGCCGCCCGCATGGCAAGAGACGCTCAGGACGAGCGCATCAGGTTTCACAACAACTGGCTCACAAAGACCCCTTCACCACAGTGTCACAGAGACACAGAGAAAATTTCACCACAAAGGAACGAACACACAAAAACAATCGCTATTGAACCGTAGGGGCGGTTCGCGAACCGCCCAGCCATGGTGATTCACGTTCGCTCTTGCCGGCACGAGTGATACTCATGCATACGCCTTGAAGACGGAGGTTGTGACAAGGACCTTCGTTGCGTGTACAATGAAGCGGCTTCTCGAAATGCGTCATGGAACGAGACATGCCGGTCAGTGGAGAAAAGTGATGAATAGAAAGCAAAATATGAAAGCAGGGTTCGGATTTCTGGCGGCGGTGGCGATCGCCAGTTCCGCTGGTCTGGCCAGTGCCGGAGAGCCGCCTGTGGGAACACCTCCGGCGACGATCGAAGGAGAAACGATGAACGACAGAGTCGTGAAAACGAACGAAGAGTGGGAGAAGATCCTGACTCCAGACCAGTATCATGTCACCCGGGAGGCCGGCACCGAGGTGCCGTTCTCGGGCGAGTATGTGAAGTTCAACGAGAACGGCGTCTATACCTGCGTGTGCTGCGGCGCCGAGCTGTTCCGGTCGGGCGACAAGTTCGACACGAGCTGCGGCTGGCCCAGTTTTTCTGCCCCGGCCGCACAGACCGTTCTCAAGGCCGAAGCCGATCTCAGCTTCGGCATGCGGCGCATCGAGGTGCGGTGCGCCCGCTGCGACGCCCATCTCGGCCACGTCTTCGACGACGGCCCCAAACCGACCGGCCTCCGCTACTGCATCAACTCCGTGGCCCTGAAGTTCGTCCCCTCGGAAAAACCACCCCGCTGAAGCTTGGCTGGAGCCTTCCTCCACTCGCGAAATATCTTCGCTTCGAAATTTTCAGCGGGCGAGGCCGGTGAGGGTGATCTCGCCCGTCTTTTTGTCGATGCGGATACGGAAGGCGAACGAGGCTTCGTTCCGGTCGTTCGTGTAATACACATGTCGGCCCGTGAAAGAGGCCGCGAACGCGGTTTTTGTATTATTCTGCTCGATACATTTCAGTGATGCCTCGAGATGGTGATACGTCTCGATCAGTTGCGACTCCAGCAAAAACTCGACGAGTTCCGGCGCGCGTTCGAGCAGGTTCGCCGCGAGGATTCTGCCCATGACGATCTCTTCCCCCGCGGGAAGGTTCGTGACATCGGGACGGCGGAGTTCGGAGAAACATCGGCTGGAAACCACCACCCGCCTGTTCTTTCGGTCGATCGCGAGAAACGGCGTGCCTTCGAAGGTGAAGCTCGCAAGGTGCGGAACGAATTCCATATCTTGCGTTATATCTGCGGCCGCGATCGTTTTTCCCGCCTGCTCCTCGGCCCAGGAGTTCGTATAGTTCTGCCAGGGGCTCTGGTCTCTCGTGATGAAATACTCTGATTTGCAGAGTTTTGCCATGGGTTCACCTCCGATGGATGCGACGGCCAGAAGAACGCTCAGGATTACGGAAGCCGGGAACGCGAAACGCGGAATTCTCATGACGGGCCATCCTCTCCGAACCATGATGCGAATCTTGGAGTATCATATCATTCCGCCGGGCGATGAAAAACCATTCCCTTCACGGGATGCCAGCCCGGCAGGAAAGGAACCGGCCATGGATTCGTGTCTGTTTCTGGTCTTGCGGCTCATCTGGTTCGTCTTCATCGGGCTGCCGGTCGGGCTCGTCTGCATCAACGTCGGGTGGGTCTGCATGATCACGATCATCGGCATCCCGCTCGGACTGTGGGTGTTCAACCGCATTCCCATGATCATGACGCTGCAGCTCGACCCGGAAGACCGGTACCGACTTCAGCTCGAGGAAAACGAGGTGTTTCACGGCGGGGTGACGCAGTGGCCGCTGATTCTGCGGCTCCTGTGGCTGGTGGTGATCGGCTGGTGGCTTTCCCTGATCTGGATCAACGTGGCCTACCTGTGCTGCGTCACGGTCATCGGCCTGCCCGTCGGCTTCTGGATGTTCAACCGGCTCCCCGCGGTGATTTTCCTCACCCGCACCTGACGCGCTCTCCGCGTCGCTGAAGATTCAGCGGACGGCGGAGACCCCGAGAGACCAGGTCGGGCTCTGGTTGATGCTTCGAGCGGCCAGCTCCAGCGTGTAGCGGCTGCGCTTCATGCGATAGCCGAGATTCACGGCGTAGTGGTCGCTTCCGTAATACAGAAAGTCCGAGTCGTCGAAGATCTGCGCCTCGCCGAACAGCGTCGCGCCCTTCTTCATCGCTCGCTCGGCGCCGAGCGTGCCGATGATGGCGCGCTTCATGGCGATGGTCCGCCTGCGGCCGTCGGGAAAGAGGGCTGTGTATTTCTGCGTATATGCCTGCTTGATCTGAAGATATCCTTGAATATTATTGTGTATAGTATCTGTCACGGTGACATACACGTGTCGGAGGTGTTCGAGCTGAGACAGGTCGAGATGCTGCATGTTGGCGGCCGAGAGATCTGCATACGAGCCGCCGAACGCCATGTTGTTCTCGGGAATCTCGACGTGAACCCCGCCGGCCAGAACGCCTGTGATGCCGTCGATACCCGCGATCGAGGGGGTCGTCGCCCGGCTCGTCGAGAGATACGTGCCGACGAACAACACGTTCGGATGCAGCCGGGCGTTTGCCGACACCCAGATTTCATCCTTCTTTTCGCTCACGTCCCTTCCGCGAATATGCACGTTCCCATCAGCGAGGCCATATCGAAGAGCGTATTCGAGCCTGTGTGTCAGCGTGCCGACCGGAATCGCCATGGTGAGCAGACCGGGTCTGCCATCGACGGTGATGCCGCTCGCGTTCGCAGCGCTCGACGACGGTGCGAATGCGAGCAGGAACACGAAACAGAGCAGCGCCATTCCCGCGAGAGACAGGAAGCGCCCGTTCCGCCTGCGCGATGCGATCAGAAGTTCTCCTGTTCGTAGTTCGTGACGAAACTCGTCTTGCCGGCGATGACGTCGGCGATGAAGTAATACTTGCGGTCGTCGGCCGTGAGCGGTGCGACGACCAGCGCCGTATCGACGGTGTCGCTGGCGATCATGAAATGCTTGACCGTTTCGATCGGGGTCGTGGCCGTCGCCGAGTCGACGTCTTCGCCGACGACGATCAGGTATTTCGAGTTCTCGGTCGTCGGCAGCATGTGCGTGAACTTGAAAATGCCGCTCTCGTCGGCACCGTTGCCAGGGAAGTTCGTTCCGGTGCGCGTTTCCTTGATCGGCGTCTTGGGAGTGTTGAGCACCCAGTTCCGCTCCTCGGTGTCGCCGGACGAAGGCGTGTAGTCGTAGATGGAGTAGATTGCCACCGGCAGTCCTTCTTCGGTGCCGGATTTTGGGACGTAACGTCCGACGATCGAGCCGAAGCCGGTTTCCTGTGTATAGATCATGTAATAATTGAGGGTCGAAGGAGTGGTCGTCTGACCGTCCGAGTTGATCGTGAAGATCGCATCGAGTTGATCGAACCCTTCTTTCTTGCATTCGAGAGTGTACTGACCCGGATTGAACTCTCCGAGGGAAAAATACCCGTATCGATCGGTGATCGTGCTTGCATATCCCTTGAGCGTGATCGTCACGAACTCCAGCGGTCCGGCTGAATACGCATCGCGAATGTTGCCGCGCACTGCCACGGCATTCGTGCTGGCGGAAACCCGCGTGAGGTAGATCGTAGGCGTTGCCGGAGACTTCGAGCCGTCTTCGTTTATCTGGACGACGGAGGTCGCGGTGCGGAAGCCCTCGCCTTGAGCGGAGAGAATGACCAGACCGGACGGAAGGCCGATGAAAGAGAAAAGGCCTTCGGACGTGGTCTGCGTTTGCTTCGTCAGAACGCTGTCCTGGAGGGACAACGAGATGCGGATGCCGCCGAGAGGTTCCTTGGTGGTGTCGAGTTTGACGTATCCCTGGAGGGAGAAACTGCGGGGAATGACGGAAACGCTGATGTTCGCGGGCTGGGTCGTGCCGTTGGTGAACACTTCAACCTGTGCCCACTGCTCGTAGCTGCCGTCGGATTTCGCCCCGACTCCGATCTTGTACAGCCCGGCGGGGATGCGGGACAGGAAAAACTCACCCGTGCTGGTTGTGATCGTGGTGCCGAGTTTTGCGCCGCCGATCTCCTCGGCCGTCACGTCGATTCCTTCGACGGGAGTGGCTGCGACGTCCTTGCTGACGACCCTCCCTGTCAGGGAAAAGGTCTTTTTCGCAAGGAAAACATCGAGCAGAGGCTGAATTGCACCCGACGTGCTGAGCGTGAACGCGTAGGAGAAATCCTCGTATCCGGCGGCAGAAAAACTGATCTGATGAAGTCCTGCACTGATTCCCGACAGATAAAACCGACCGTTGGTCATCGTTTTGACGTTGAAGGAAGGGCTTGCCGTGACGCTCACGTTCGGCACTCCCTTCCCGGAGATCGAGTCGTAGACCATGCCGCTGAGATCGAACAAGCCGGTGTCTTCGTTTTTCACGACGGTCGTCGCCGGCGTCGTGAGCACGATCGCGGTCGAGCCGACGCTCTGGCTTCCCGGGGTGAACGAGGCCCCCGACGGATCGATGTAGGTCACCGGCACGAGCGGGCTGCGTTCGGTGCACCCCGACATCAGGATGACGACGGCGGCGATCGCCAGAACGACCGCCAGCCCCAATCTCCGCGATGTGACCGTACGCACGCCGCCCCCTTCCTATACAGAGAATCCGGTATCTGTATCGGCATCCGGGAGCCATTACTTGAGCCACGCCGGACCGAATCCTTGACAATGTGAACGCAGGGCGTTATATTAACGATAAGCGTTATGCTTCTGGGAGCGTGAATGATTCTGAGTTTTAGCTCGAAAGAAACGGAAATCATCTTCAACCGGGGCCGCTCGAAACGGATTCCGTCGGAGATTCAGCGTATTGCGCTGAGAAAATTACTTCAGCTTCATGCTGCCGTCAGTCTCGATAACCTGAAGATCCCACCGGGGAATCGTCTCGAGGAATTGAAAGGACCCCGCAAGGGGCAACACAGTATCCGAATCAACGATCAGTGGCGAATCTGTTTCCGCTGGAACAATGGGAATGTCCTCGATGTCGAAATTGTCGATTATCACTGAGCGGTTTTGATACGGGTGCAATACGAGGTGTGAATATGACGAAAAATAAAAAAACAGTGCCGCCGGTTCATCCCGGGGAGATTCTGCTCGAGGATTTTCTGAAGCCGATGAATATCAGCCAGTATAGGCTTGCCGTGCGCATCGGCGTCCCGCCCCGGCGAATCAACGAGATCGTTCTCGGAAAGCGGGCGATCACCGCCGATACCGCCCTGCGTCTCGGTCGGTTTTTCGATATGGAGCCGCAATACTGGCTGAATCTCCAGTCATGGTATGACCTCGAGATCGCCAAAGACACCGTTCTTCACGAAACGCTCGAAGAGATCATCCCCTGGAAGCGCGTCTCCTGACAGCCGCCCTGTCCTCTTTCAAGCTTCACTCTTCCGATTTCCCTCGCGATGAGAGCGCATCGAGAGGGAAATTCGGGAGCGTTTTTCGTCGACCTCGAGGACGGTGACGGTGACTTTCTGCTGGACTTTCACGACCTCGGACGGTTCGCGCACGAACCGGTCGGCAAGCTCGCTGATGTGAACCAGGCCGTCCTGGTGGACGCCGATGTCGACGAAGGCGCCGAACCGGGTCACGTTCGTGACGATGCCCGGCAGTTTCATGCCGGGTTTGAGATCCGAGATCTTGTGAATGCCCTCGGCGAAGGAAAAGGCTTCGAACCCCGCGCGCGGGTCGCGGCCGGGTTTTTCCAGCTCGCTCATGATGTCGCGCAACGTGGGCAGACCGACGTCGTCTGAAATGTATTTATTGATATCTATTTTACCGCGCAGGTCGGGACGGCTCAGCAGGTCGGAAACGGCGCAGCCGAGGTCCGCGGCCATCCGCTTCACGAGGGCATATCGCTCGGGGTGGACGGCGCTCGCATCGAGCGGATTGGCGCTCTGCCGGACGCGCAGGAAGCCGGCGCACTGCTCGAATGCCTTGGGGCCGAGCCGCGGCACTTTTTTCAGGTCGGCCCGCGACGTGAAGGGGCCGTTCTCGGTGCGCCAGGCGACGATGTTGCCCGCCAGCTGGGCGCCGACGCCGGCAACGTAGGTCAGGAGCGGGGCGCTGGCCGTGTTGACCTCGACGCCGACGGCGTTCACGCAGCTCGTGACGACGTCGTCGAGGCCGCGCTTGAGCTTCTTCTGGTCGACGTCGTGCTGATACTGACCGACCCCGATCGACTTTGGGTCGATCTTGACGAGCTCGGCGAGCGGATCCATGAGGCGCCGGCCGATCGAGACCGAGCCGCGGACCGTGACGTCCTGGTCGGGAAACTCGGTGCGGGCGACCTCCGAAGCCGAATACACCGAGGCGCCGCTCTCGTTCACCATCACGACGGGAATCTGCTTCAGAAACGGCAAGCCGCGCAGAAACGACTCGGTTTCGCGGCTCCCGGTGCCGTTTCCGACGGCGATCGCCTCGATCGAGAAACGCGCGCACAGGTCTTTGAGCGTGGCGGCCGCTTCCTCGCGCTGCCGATCGCTTCCGGTGACGTAGATAACGGTGTGATGGCGCAGAGCGGCCTGCCGGTCGAGGCAGACCAGCTTGCAGCCGGTGCGAAGGCCGGGATCGAGAGCGAGCACGTTCTTCTGGCCGAGCGGGGCGGCCATCAGCAGTTCGCGCAGGTTCGAGGCGAAGACGGCGATCGCATCGTCGTCGGCACGCGCCTTCAACTCGGCGCGAAGCTCGGTTTCGAGCGAGGGGGCGAGCAGCCGGTCGTAGCCGTCTTCGAGGGCGAGGCGCACCTGTTCCGACGCTTTGCCGGTGTTCTTCAGAAAGCGGCGGCCGAGAATGCCGAGCGCCTTGTCGGCCGGCGGCTTGACGGAAACCTTGAGCACGCCTTCGTTTTCGCCCCGGAAGATCGCGAGCAGACGGTGCCCGGCGGCCTTTGTCGCGGGCTCGCGCCAGTCGAACCAGTCGCGGAACTTGGCGCCCTCCTCTTCCTTGCCTTTCACGACGGAGGTCTCGATCAGCGCGAAGGCTGCGAAGTAGGCGCGCACGGCCTGGCGGGCCTCGGCGTGCTCGCTGACGAACTCGGCGATGATGTCGCGGGCCCCTTCCAGGGCTTCTTCCGGGCCGGCCACGCCCTTTTCCGCGCTGACATAGGCTTCGGCGGCACGCATCGGATCGAGAGACGGTTCCTGGAGAAGCAGGTGGTTGGCCAGCGGCTCGAGGCCGCGTTCGCGGGCCATCTGGGCCCGGGTGCGCCGCTTCGGCCGGTACGGCAGATACAGGTCTTCGAGCACGGCCAGCGTGGCGGCGCCGCGGACGGCCGATTCGAGCTCCGGCGTGAGCAGCTGGCGCTCGGTCAGCGAGCCGAGAATCGACTCGCGCCGCTTGTCCAGCTCGGCGAGCTGTTCCAGCCGGTCGCGGATCGTCTGGAGAGCGACTTCGTCGAGGCTTCCCGTTTTCTCCTTGCGATATCGCGCGATGAACGGCACGGTCGCGCCTTCATCGAACAGCGCGGCGGCCGCCTCGACCTGCGCCGGGCGCAGGCTGAGCTCGGTCGAAATGAGATGGCAATGAGAAGAAACGGTCGTGACGCTCATGGAACACCCCCCGATAATCGGCTCCCCATGTGGTATCCCATTCCTACATCCCGGTCAACCACACAAAATCGGTTTTTCAACACCTGTCACGGATGTCGGGGCGGGTTTCAAACCCGCCCCGACGGTCGACAATATGAAACGTCAGCCGACGACTTTTTCGAGAGGGCGGCAGCGGCGCATGAGGCCGTCGACGTGTTTGGCGAGGCCGCCGCCCGCCGTTTCGCGGTAGCGGCTCTGCAGGTCCATGCCGGTTTCGCGCATCGTGGCGACGACCTGGTCGAACGAGACGCGGTGGCGGCCGTCCGACATCAGCACGTAACTGGCGCACTCGATGGCACGAGCCGCGGCCATGGCGTTGCGCTCGATGCAGGGAATCTGCACCAGCCCGCCAATGGGGTCGCACGTCAGGCCGAGATGGTGTTCCAGGCCCATTTCCGCGGCATACTCGATCTGCGGGGGCGTGCCGCCCCAGAGTTTGCACGCCGCGGCCGCCGCCATGGCGCAGGCCGTGCCGATCTCGCCCTGGCAGCCGACCTCGGCCCCGCTGATCGAGGCGTTCGTCTTCACGAGGTTGCCGATCAGCCCCGCGACCGACAGGGCACGGACGATGCGGGCATCCGACAGGTGATCGAGACGCTGCAGGAGATACAACACCGCCGGCAGAACTCCGGCCGAGCCGCACGTCGGCGCGGTCACGACCTGGCCCCCGGCGGCGTTCTCTTCCGAAGTCGCCAGCGCATAGGCGAAGACAAGGTTGATCTTCTGCATCAGATCGTTCTGCTGACGGGCCCGTGTGAAATACATGCCGGCCTTTCGCGGCAGGCGCAGGCCGCCGGGCAGCACGCCCTCGGCCTCGAGCCCGCGCTGGATCGTCGCCTTCATCGTTTCCCAGACGCTCGCGAGGTGGTCCCAGATCGAGGCCGGTTCATGCTCCTTCACGTAGTCGGCGAACGAGATGCCGTTTTCGTCGAGATACTCGAGAATCTCGTGCATCGAATTGTGCGGATACACCTGCACGGGCGCGACCTCGTGCGAATGTTCCTCGCGCAGGAAGCCGCCGCCGACGCTGAAGACGCGCCACCGGTCGAGCTCATGTCCGTCGCCGTCACGGGCGATGCACTCCATGCCGTTCGGATGGAAGGGCAGAATGGTGTCGGGCTGCCAGAGAATCTCGACCGGCGTCGGGCGAAAGGCATCGATGATGGCCTGGTCGGTCAGATGCCCTTTCCCGGTTGCCGCGAGGCTTCCGTACAGAATCACGGTGAAGCCGGCCGCCTCGGGATGGCGTGCCCGGAACTGCTCGACGGCCTTGCGGGGGCCCATCGTATGGCTGCTCGACGGCCCGTGGCCGATCTTGAAGATGTCGCGAATCGATTCCATGAACGAGGTCCTTTGCGTGACGGTGATCTCTGCCGAAAAAATCCGCCCCCGGGCGAACGTCTCCGGGAGCGGCGGCGCGTGAAACGTATGTCGGCCGTTCGATCCCGAAACCTGAGAGGCTCCGGCACAGTACCAGATATGCCGACAAATTGCATCACCGTAAGAACGCCAAGAGCATTTCATCTGCGACATCTGCTTCATTGGCGTCATCTGCGGATTGGTTCTCTGTGCTGAAGCTGTTCTCCTCAGTTTTGGGGGTGGCCCTGAACCATGCGGTTCCAGCGGACGGGGAACAGGTTCGTGGAAACGGGGACCGAGCCGAGGACCCGGCCCTGCGGGTCGTTTCGGCCGAACATGCCTTCGACGTGGACCCAGATTCGGCCGGCCTGAAAGCCCGATACGGGGTGGTCGCCATCCTGGGACAGCGTCCAGGTCAGGCTTGCGAGGGAATCCGTGACCAGCATCCGGGGTGTTTCGCCGGTGAACGTTCTCTGCACGTTCTTCCCGATGATTTCATACCGCACCAGGCCGGCATTGCCGGCGCCGTCGGCGAATACCGGGAATTCCAGTGACGACGGCGTGCACCGGATGACCTGGCGGAACGACTGCTTCGTCAGGTCCGACGGCGGCGCCGCATTGTGCAGGTCGTTGCGCAGGTGCTCGACGAGCAGGGTCGCCTGACGGGCCGCCTCGTTCACCTGTTCCCCGCTCGAGAACGTGCGCCGGAACTGGGTGAAAGCCGGAATCGCCGCGCTGAGCAGGAGGACGACGATGCCGAAGATGACCAGCAGTTCGATGAGGGTGAAACCGCCTCGTGGTGCATCAAAGCGTTTCTTTTGCATACAGCACCGTCCTCGAAAACTGTCGCAGCGTCTGGCTGCCGGCGATCACCGGGTAGGTCAGGGTGACCGTGATCTTCTTGTATGCCGGGCCGCGCGGGTCGTCGACGGCCGTGATTTCCATGCGCCGCGCCGACGTTCCGACGGGGCTCAGCCGTAACAGCCGGCTTCCAGAGCCGAGCGGCTGGCCGTCGAGCAGGTCGGCGTCGGCGAACACGCCAACGGGAACCTCTTTCCAGGGCAGCGAGAGCACCTGTTCGATCAGCTCGTAGCACGCGCAGTGGGCCGTGAAATCGTCCTGGTTCATCGACATCGTGCGGGTGCCGGCCTGCAGCAGATACAGGACGGAGCCGAGGAACAGCGCAAGCAGGAACAGGGCCGCCAGCAGTTCCATCATGGTGAAGCCGCGTTTGTCAGTCATACCAGCTCCTGTCGGTGTCGCTCACGCAGGCCCGGATGAACGCCCGCCAGTCGTCGCCCGATGCCGACGTGCGGGTGGGGTCCTGGATTTCCCGCCAGGCGATGCTGCCGCCCTTGCCGGTTCCGGCCGTCGGAAGCGTGTCGCGAACGTCGACGGAGCCGTTGATGCGGCAGGGGGTCGCGAGAACGAGGCGGGCCTTGGGAGCGAGGATGTTGAGCTGATGCAGGTCGGACTGTTCCATGGTGACCGTCTCGGCTTCGGGGGCCGCGATGGTGACGGCCGAATATCGGCTGGGAAGCCGGTTTCCGCGGCAGACGACGTTCCCGCGCTCGAGCAGGATCATGCCCGAACCCTCGACGACGAGCGGCGCCGAGAGGTTCGACGGCGGGAAAACGAGCGGGTCGCGGGTGCTGTTGACGATGCGGACCGTGGTGTCGAGCCGGAGCACGCGTTCATCAGGCCTGTAGAACCGCTCCCAGAACTCGTCGATCGTCGAGAGCTCGACCATGACGCGATTGCGGATCACCTCGACCGTCTGCGGGGCCTTGACGGGCCCGCGATACAGCAGGGTCTCGTTCCGGCGAAGCTGCAGGTCCGACCCGTCGTCGTATGCGAGAGGCGAGGCGGCGGGCGGGTAGGTGCGCTGTTCCGACGGCAGGGAGACGCCGCCCATGAAGTTGTACAGATACGCCGTCGGGAACTCGACGATGCTGCACATGTGTTCCGAGTAATCCTCGTATGTCGGGAACAGTTCGCTTCTGCGCGCCACGGGGCCGCCCACGGCGCGGTTGAGAAACTCGGCCAGGACCTGTTCCGGCTTGAATTTGCCGGTCTCGCAGGCCGGCAGAAAATACTGCGGCGAAGGCTTCGTGCCGGCGAAGATCGCCGCGACGTCCGGCTCCTCGGGCTTCACGTCGAGCCGGCCGAGACGAAGAATAGCAGTAGATACATTTCCTATCACCTTCGTGCGCGACTGGAACCCTGCGCGGCAGTCGCCGAAGACATGCAGCGAAGAGGATTTCGCGCCGTAGTTCGCGACCTGGTCGGGCGAGATCAGGTTGCCTTCATACATGGCGTTGTGCTCGAGCGAGGTGCTGCGGTCGTGGAAGCCGTCGAGCAGGAAGTCGTGGCCGAACGCATACCCGGTCACGCGCTCCGGGGCGCCGCCCGGCCTGTCCCAGGGGAAACTGCGGGACTGCGAAAAGGCGGGCGGCAGCAGCGAAGGGGGCGTCGTGAAGCGGATGACCTTGGGCTTTCCCGGCTCGGGGATGGCGTAGAGCTGGAAGAGTTCGCCGGCATCGAGAGCGCCCGACGTGAGGTGCAGGCGCACCTGGCCGCCGCCGAGCCAGACCCAGCCGCGGTTTTCGAACACGTTCGCGGGCTCTTCCCCTTCCTTCGGCGCCTGCGGGGCCAGCGTGTCGTCGGGAAGCGGGTGATGATAGAGCATCAGGGGCCGATCGCCTTCCACGTGCCGGCCGTCGTAATCGTTGCTCAGCGTGTTGAATCGCTCGGGCCGGCCCTGTGCCGCGTTGTGCGCGCGAAGCGTGAACTTCGTCGACACCGGCGGCAGGAGGCTGCCGGCGAAAACGGGCCGTCGCACTTCGACCGTTCTCGAAACGCCCTTGCACGAGCCGGTCGCCTTGATGGCGAGGAAGCCTCGGCAGGAAACGGGATCGTTCCAGGCGGCGGGGTTGGTTTCGGCGGCCTGGAAGCCCGTGAACCAGGCGTCGACCTCAAGCGATGCCGACGGATCGACTTCCGCGGCGCAGGCGGCCAGCCGGTAGTTCCAGGACGGGTCGAACAGGGAAACGATCGACGTTTCGGGCACTGAGGGGTTCTCGATGATGGTTTTCGCCAGCGGGGAAAGGCCCGCCGTATTCCCTTCCTCGAACGACTTTCGCACTTCGCAGATGGCAAACCCGATGCCGGCTTCGGCGAGGTAATGGGCCGACTGGGCGTCGGCGACGTGGCGGATCTCCTCCTGATGGCGGCCGACCAGCCTGAACAGCACCGTTCCGAGGATCAGGAGCGTGACCCCGATCGACAGCACGTAGATCAGCGTGAACCCTGCCCTGCGATGGAAGAGCTTCATGGGAAGGCTCCTTTGTTCCCTACCTTGCCGCGCCCGTGCGCTCGACGGACGTCGGGAGGCCGATGGCGCGCGGGGAAAGACCTGCCTGGTTCCGGATCTCCGGGCTTGCTCCGCGGGCGAGCAGATACAGGGCGGCTTTCTGGCGTTTCTTCAGAATCGCGAGGTGAAGCGGCGTGTTCCCGTCGCGCGCCTGGGCGTTGATATCCGCCCCCCGCGTGAGCAGAAGTTCGATGATGTCGGTCGCTCCCGTTTCGGCCGCCGCGTGCAGCGGGGTTCTGCCGAGCGCGTCGCGGGCGTTCGGGCTTGCGCCGGCTTTCACCAGCCGCTCGGCGACCTCGCGCGAGGCGGCGAGATGGAGCGGTGTGAGGCCCTTGGCATCGGCGGCGGTGACGTCGGAGCCGAGGGCGATGAGACGCTCGATCAGGCCCGTGTTTCCGGCATACGCGGCGACGTGAAGGGGCGTGGCGTCGTTGGCGTCGCGAAGATTCGGCTTGATGCCGGCCTGGAGGAACCGGTCGATGACCTGCCGGTTGTTGGCCGAGATGGCCTTGTTGAACGCGGCCGCCGAGAGCGGAATCTGCTGTTTCGCCAGCTCCTCGCGCGCCTTCCTGGCCTGGGGATTCTGGAACCGGCCGGCGACGGCGGAGCCCGCAAAGACGAGGAGCAGAACGGCGAACGCGAAAACGGTGACCCTGTTGAAAACGAATTCGGTCCATTCGAGGTTTGCCAGCCAGGCCCCGGCCGGGCTCTTGCGGAGAATCGCGAGCGTCTCGTTCGACGCCAGCACCTGCGGCAGGCCGGGAAGATGCCGCCGCATGCGCTCGAGCCGGCTTTCCATCTGGTCGATCCGGGAGCGGAGCATCTCGAGCGTGCGCGGTTCGTCGATGCATTTCATCGCCGCGAGGGCGTCGTCAAGCACGAGGTCGTCGTTCAGGAGTTCCAGAAGATGCGGGAAAAAACGCGAGTCACGCAGCTCGGCGGCGGCATGGCAGGCCGAGATGACGATGTGCGGCTGGCCTCGTGTTCCGAGCATCTTGGTAAGAATGTCGTGGGTGCGCCGGGAATCGTAGCTCGCGAGCGCCTTGGCGGCCGTCGCCCGGACGCGGTTGTTCCGGTGCTTGAGAAACTGCGAGATGATCTCGAAGCATCGCGTGGAGCCGATCGCTTCGAGGCCTTCGATCGTATTCGCGATCACGCGGTGGTCGCCGTGGGTGAGATACGGCGTCAGCAGCGGGATCAGACTGTCGGATGGAAAGTGGATGCCGAGGTTTTTCGTCAAAAACGAGATCTGGAACGTATCCGGCGTTGCCTTGAGATGGGCGGTCAGAGCCTCGAGGGCCTTCGGAGAGCCGTTCCGGCAGATCTTCTTCAGGACTTTCAGCGCCAGGAACCTGGAATGGCGGACATCCTGGAGAAACTTGATCAGGAGTTCGAGCGGCAGATTGTCTTCTTCCGCGGTTTCCGCGAACCGCTCGGGCTCGTCGCGGCAGAACTGGAACGCGTACTTGTTATAGACCTTCTTTGCCCAAAACCGCACGCCGAGATCCTGGTGGGCCGCAAGCGACTGGATCGAGTCGAGCAGGGGCGCATCCATGCAGTCCGGCGCCGCGAGAAAGATCTGCTGCAGAAAGGCAACCGCGTCGTCGGGATTCCGACCTTGGAGGGCCGAGACGATCGACTCTTTTGTCAGTTTCTGTTGCATGTGCCCCTGCGCCTGAGAGAACCTACAGATATCGCTGAATGTATATATATTGATATATCGCTTCCGAAGAGAAGCGGCGACCAATGCGTGCGCTGGTCGCCGCTTCCTGGTTGATCAGGCTACTTTTTGGTTGAACCGGTTGCCTTGGCAGCGGAATTGTTGGCGGTGGCTGCGTTGTTGGTTTTATTCTTGTCGTTCAGATCGGTCTTGCCGGAGGCTCCGTGGTCGCCGTTGCCGGAGGACGAGGTCTTCGTCGGGGCGGCCGCAGAGCTGCCCTGGGAGGCGTTCGACGTTTTGGAAGACGCAGCGGCCGGTTTCGCGGCCTGGGTTGCGGCGTTGTTGGCCTTGCTTGCGTTATCGACCTTGTTCTTGTCGTTCAGATCGGCCTTGCCGGAGGCTCCGTGGTCGCCGTTCCCGGAAGCCGGGGTCTTGGTCGAGACGTTCGCGGGCTGGGCCGTCTGTTTCACGGGCGTTGTGACGATCGGTTTCGCAGCGGGGGCGGCGGCCGGTTTCGCGGCCTGTGTCGCGGCGTTGTTGGCCTTGCTTGCATTGTCGACCTTATTCTTGTCGTTCAGGTCGGCCTTGCCGGAAGCACCGTGATCACCGTTTCCCGTGGCCGGGGTCTTCGAGGGAGCTGCGACGGGCTTTGCGGGCTGGGCCGGTGGCTTGGCCGGCGCCGGGGCGACGGGCTTCACGACCGGGGCGACGGCCGGCTTCACGGGCTGAACCGGCTGCTTGACGGTCGTCGTGGCCGTCGTCTTGACCGTGACGGTGGTCGTCTTCGTCACCGTGGTGGTCGTTTTCACGGCCGGGGTGGTCTGTTTCGGGGTGTTGTTGGCCTTGCTGGCGTTGTCGATCTTGTTCTTGTCATTCAGATCGATCTTGCCGGAGGCGCCGTGGTCGCCGTTGCCGATCTGCTTCGTGGCGGTCGCGACGGGTTTCTTCGGCTCGGCGCCGACGTCGGCATCGCTCTCGTCACAGCCGCAGCCGCCGTTGCCCCAGCTGAACTTTTTCCCCTTCATGACCAGGCGATGGACGAACTCGTACCTGGCCTGGTCGCGCGAGTGGAACCAGTCGCCGCAGCACCAGTAGCTCTTCACCGATTCGCCGAAATCCTCGTCGGGGGTCTTGCAGACGAACTTGAACGGGGGCTGAATCTTGATGACCCGCTCATCGAGCCAGAACATCTTGATCCACTGGGCGCGCAGATACGCGAACTCCTTGCTGAGGAACAGGTGTCGCGCCATCTCGCGGATGAAAAGAACGCTCAGCCAGCCCTCCCGCATGGGGGCATAGTTGCAGAAGAAAATCGAGCTCCCCTGGAGATGGCAGATCGAGCTGCATGAGGGCATGCATTTGCTCCAGCAGAGGTTGAGGTTGCCGACGAAGAACATGCGGGGAAGAACATACAGCGTGCGATATATTTCGAAGAGGTGCGAATGCGACCAGCTGAAACCGTGGTTCATCAGATCGAGTCGGGACTGCCAGCCCGTGACTTTGATGTTCCAGGTCTTGTCGATAATCGAGATGAGTTCCTTGTCGGAACAGCCGCCGATGGTGCCGGGATTGCCCTTTCCCGAAGGATCGAACTCGTCGTTGTCGCAGGGCTTCGAAGGATCGACGACCTTCTTGTCCTTCGCCGCCTTGTCGTCGTTGCCCTTGCCGTTGTCGTGGTCGGCGGGACTGTCTTTCTGACGGTCTTTGTCTGCCCGGGAATCGTCGCTGGCGACCTTGTCGTCGTTGCCCTTGCCGTTGTCGTGATCAGCGGGACTGTCCTTCTGGCGGTCCTTGTCGGCCGGAGAATTGTCGTTGGCGACCTTGTCGTCGTTGCCCTTGCCGTTGTCGTGATCGGCCGGGCTGTCCTTCTCACGGTCCTTGTCGATCTTCGAGTTGCCGGGCTCCTCTTCCTCTCCTGCAAGGCTTGCATCGTCAACCGGAGGAGCGTCCTGCGGTTTCACGGCCTTTCCCGCTTCCTCGGCCTGGTTCGCCGATTCAAAAAAGCTTCCTGCGCCGAAAACGAGAGATGAACAGAAAAAGAGCATCATGAACACCATCAACCCTGATCGATATTTCATACGTATCTCCTTTGCCGACAGTTCTGGAAACCGATCCATAAGATACTATAACCTATTATGCACGTAGCGTGCCAATCCGTTGACGTGCGAAAAAAGCATGATTTGGAAAGCATTTGCATGAAGCGAAAGGGTACAGGAAAACCGCCGGGGAAAAATGGGATAAAACATGCGGAATTCCTCCAATCCGTGTGTTGCTCTTTTACCTCACCATTCTCCTCGGTTTCTCTTTTGACCTTCAAATTCCATGGAGAATCCTTTTTCCATGCGAGAGAGGAATCCGAAATTGGCGATTTGCAGGACACATTCCGGCAAACGTCTGCCCGCATGAGAGAAGTTTCATTCACCGGCCGGGTGGAATATACTCCGAAATGAGTATCATTCCTCAGAGGTGCACCCATGACTGACAACCAGACCCCTCATCCCGCTTCCCCGAACCAGCCCTCCGTCGTTCCCCGCCTGCCATCGAACGTGGAAATTTTTGCACTCATGAAGCTCGAACTCCTGCTCTGGATCGGGTGCGTCGCCCAGATTGGCCGGTGTCTCCTGTACTACCCTCTCCGGGCGCAGGGAATGAAAGATATTTTCCTGGGGTTGAAAGTGGAGTTTTCCTCCCGGGTGATCGTGCTCCTGGGCTACAGTGATTTTCTGGCGTCATACAAAATCGTGGGAGTCGGAATCGGAGTGGGACTTCTCTTCCTGCTCGTCTACGGTGCTCAGGTGATCGCCGGCGTGGCAGTCACCAGACGTCAGCAGGGGCCCACGAGTTTCGCCTGGTACCAGTTGACCACGACCGGAGTTCTCGCGGTGGTCCTGTTGCTTGGCGTCGTATGCGGCAACTTCATCGAAAGCGTCTACACCGAACCGCTTCTGAAACTCGTCAACGCAACGGGGCCGGACTGACGGTCAGCGGGAAATCGTTTCGCTTTCGAGCGTTTCCTGACCTTCCATCCGAATTTCCTCTTGGGGAACGGTGGAAAGCGTCTCCAGGTCGAGCGGCCAGAAAATTTCGTTTTTCCTGAGAAAACCGAGTAGAAACCCGTCCTTCAGGTTGAGCTGGGTTTTATGCGCCCTGAGCGCCCGCTCCTTGACCGCCATGCCGTTTTCCGAGGGAATATGGATCGTCGGTGAAGGGAACCCGGCGGGGACGGTGAGGACGGCGTTCGGATGATACCCGAGAGGCCGGGGATACCGATGCCTCGAAACGATGTGGACGAGATATCCCATCAGGGCCGGGCGGAGCCTCGAGGCTTTCAGCCGTTGCGCGACCATCCTCGTCACGGTTTGGTGATCCGTGTTCGTGTCGAAGGGAACGGGGACGAGAACGATATCCGGATGAACCTTCGAGAGAATCGCGTCGATATCGGCCGCCCAGGCGGAATAGGTGAACGGATGCGTCTTCTCTTCGCCGACGGGCCACTCGGCGATGCCGAACCGTTGTTTGGTGGCTTTCGATCGAACGGGGTCGGTGGAGGCTGGGAAATGGAAGAGCTTCCACAACATGTTGGTCGGATATCCGAGAAAGAAGCGCCTTTCTGGCGGAATGCCGAGAATGTCCAGTGACCGGCGGCCTTCGTTCCTTCGCAGCTTTCCAAGTTGAAGGAACGCGGGTGCGCGTATGATCGGCCATCTCGAGAGTCGGTTCTGGCGGACGGCCTTGGGAAAAGCCTCCCCGTCGGTCATGAGAACCGCCCATGCTTCGGCGCCCGACGCGATCCGGTCCGCCAGCCATCCTCCCAGGGATATGACCTCGTCGTCGGGGTGCGGCGCGACGACGAGAATTCGCTCGGCAGACGAAATGTGTGTCACGAGGAACGAACAAATAAATATATATAAAATTATAATATTGCGTTGCCGGGATGTCATGTTGGCTCCGTCATTTCACGAGCCGGTCGCGCATGGAGCGGCGGGCGAGGCGCACCAGGAGAGCCGTCCAGAGCGCCACGGCCGCGAAGGACGTCGCCGTGAGAGCCGTTCCGAGCGTCAGCGAGCGGATGACCGAAATGACGGGGGTCAGCGGCAGGCACCAAGCGAAGGCCTGAAGGGCCGTCGGAAGCTGGTCGAGCGGGAAGAAGACGCCGCAGAACAGAAACATCGGAAAGATCAGCAGGAACTGCGGATACGAGATTTCGTCGATCGTCGCCGCCCGGGCGGCGGCCAGCAGCCCCATCGCGGCGAACAGCAGGCTTCCGACGAACACGACGGGAAGGGCCGCAAGCGCGCCGGTGAGGCGGAAGTCCCCGGCCAGCGCGCCGATGGCGAGAACCGCCCCCGAGGCGAACGTCGCTTTTGATGCGTCCCACAACAGTTCGCCCCACAAGACTTCCGACATGGTGACAGGGGTGACCGCGATCGCCTGAAACACCTTCTGGTAATACATGCGCACGAAGCCCCCGTAGGCGGCCTCGAAAAAGCCCTGGAACAGCATCGTCTGGCCGACGATCCCGGCGAAGACGAACTGCCGGTAGCTCATCGCGATTCCCTCGGACGTCAGGCTGCCGACGAGGCCCCCGACGCCGATGCCGAACGACACCAGATACAGCAGGGGCTCCACGAACGTCGTCACGATGCCGAACCAGAAATTCTTCTCGTACACGGCGAAATACCGCCGCCAGACGGTCGCGATCGCCTGCCAGGAGGTCATGGGCGGAGCCCCTCGACGGCTTCGGCAGGGCGCATCTGCGGATGCTCCGTCCCGTCATCGTTCTCGTCGGCATCGAGCGAGAGACCGGTCAGCTTCAGATAGACGTCCTCCAGGTTGGGCGGGCGCTTCCAGCAGACGCCGGGCCTGATCTCCTCTTCGATCTCGGCGACCGGCACGTGGCGGGCAATCAGCTCGGGCGGGGTCGCGCAGTCGAGAATGCGGCCGCGATGGATGATGCCGATGCGATCGCAGAGCCTCTCGGCCTCTTCCATGTAATGCGTCGAGAGCAGGACGGCGCCGCCGGACCGGCGGAACTCGGCAATGATGGCCCAGAGCACCCGCCGGGCTTCCGGGTCGAGACCGGTCGTGGGCTCGTCGAGAACGAGGACGCGCGGCTCCGCGATCAGGGCCCGGGCCACCTGGAGCCGCCGCCGCATGCCTCCCGAGAGGGCTTCGACCAGGACGTCCGCCTTGGAGGCCAGGTCGAACCGGCCGAGCAGTTCGCGGGCCCTGCGGCCGGCTGTTTCCGCATCGATGCCGAAAAACGAGGCGTGGCGGACCATCTGATCGAAGACGGTGAAATCGGTGTCGAGCGTGTCGTCCTGGTGGCACACGCCCAGCAGCGCGCGCGCCTGCCGGGGCGCCGCGTGAACGTCATGGCCGAGAAGCCTCACGTTGCCTTCCGTCGGCGGGTAAAACCCCGTGATGCACTGCATCGACGTCGATTTGCCCGCCCCGTTCGGGCCGAGCAGGCCGAAACACTCGCCCCCGGCGATCTCGAACGAGATACCGTCGACGGCCCGCAACGGCGGGCCGCCGGGAACGCGATACTCCTTGACGAGTCCGGTGACGACGAGCGGGTTTGGCATAATTTATATGATATTATACTGTGTCAAATGTATGATGGCCGGGGCCCTGCTCCGCCGTCGCGGGAGCCGGGTCAGTTTCCGAGCTTTTTCAGCAGCCAGGCCATGTTCCTGCCGAGCGTGCGCATCGTGTCGAGGCCTTCGTCGTCGCCGTTCACGCCGCCCGGCTCGCGGCCCAGCCCCATGTTCCAGTAGCTCGATCCGACGACGATCATCTCGGAGATCAGGAAGAAGTGATTGATCGTGTCGAACGCGTGAATGGCTCCGCAACGGCGCACGGCGATGACCGCCGCGCCGACCTTGCGGCGCCACATGCTCTCGTTGGCGCGGCCGACGTAGCCGGCCCGGTCGATGAGCGCCTTCATCTCGGCGCTCACGTCGGCGAAGTAGGTCGGGGAGCCGAGAATGATACCGTCGGCCTGCTCCATCTTCCCGATGATCTCGTTGACGGGATCGGTCGTGATCACGCACCGCCGGTCTTTGCGCTGGTAACACGAACCGCAGGCCGTGCAGCCGCGCACGGGGGTGCCGGCGAGCTGCACGAGCTCCGTCTCGACCCCTTCGGCCGAGAGGTGCTTGAACGCCTCCCTGATCAGCAGGGCCGTGTTGCCGTCGTTCCGAGCGCTTCCGTTGATTCCGAGAACCTTCATCCTGCCCTCCCTCTTTCCGCGGCGTTCGTGGGCTCGGTTCGTCAGGAAACAGCCTTCGACGCCGTCTTTCTCGTGCCTGCGAAAGGGCGCTTTCTCGCGCCGCTCTCCACAATGGGAACCCGGGGAGAGTTTACCATGGATGGCGGACGTTTGACCGCCCCGTTATGCAGGCAGGCGCATCAGGTTTCACAACCGCTGAATCACAGCATTCACGGCGGACACAGAGATTTCACGGAGACGAACCGATCATCTGCGACATCTTCTTCGCTTCATCAGCGTCATCAGCGGATCGCCCTGGTAGGAAGGGTCAGAACAGGGGTCTCAACCACTCGATCTTGGAGAGTGTCCGGATCAGCCACATCTTCTTCCCCTGGACATCGTTGGGGCCGAACTCGGCGGAGTCGCCCGTGGCCAGGCGATACTCCTTCGTGCTGGCGAGGTCGGCCATGATGCCGGCCCGCAGTTCCCTGGAAAAGCCGTTCGAGCGGATGGCGGCGATCACCTCGGAGTTGATCTGCTCGCTGACGTAATCGAGGTTGTAGGTGCCGACGACGCCGACGGTGCTGTCGAACACGAAGGTCTTGGCGTGGAGTTGGCCGGTTCCCATCTGGGCGAAGATCCTGCAGGTCGGCATTTCACGGAGCAGGTTCTTCCACTCGGCCAGCATGACGGCCTCCGTGGGGAAGCTGTCCGACGTCTGCGGGCTGTTGGTGTGGAACAGGATGCTGACCCCGCGCTTCGCCGCCCGCTTCAGCGCCGCGTCGGCCCGGGGCGTGAGAACGACGTAGGGATTCTGCAGGATGACTTCCCTTCTGGAAGCGTCGATCAGGCGGACGATATATCTCGTGATATCGTTCTGCGCGCCGACCAGGGAACTCTTGTCGATGATACGGATCGGGCAGGCGTGGGCGTTTGCGAACGTGTCAAAGGAGGAATAGGCCTTCAGCCGGGGGTATGTCTTCAGCTCGTCGTTGAATTTCTTGAGCGATTTCGCGCAGTCTGAAGGAACGGCGGCGGCAGCCAGCAACCTGCCGGAGGTGAGCCAGGCGTTCATCGCCTTCGAAGCCGTTTCGAGAACGTCGTTCTTCTTCGAGAGGTTGATCAGGTCTTTGCGAACGAGCTTCGCCTCGATGTTGGTGAATTCGGCGGCGAAGGCGTCGGCGAGCTTGCCGGCGGCCGCGGGGCTGTCGATGACGATGTCGCAGTCGCGCCAGGCGTTTTTGTCGTCTTCCTTGTCGACGAGATACTCGTTGGCGATGTTGCGGCCGCCGACGATCGCATACCGGCCGTCGACGACGACGATCTTGTCGTGGTTGCTGGCCATGACCCGGCGGATGTCCGTGACCATCGTCACCAGGTTCTGCCGGATGCGGTTGAAGATCTTGATCTCCACGTTCGGGAACGCGGCGAGCTCTTCGAGGTAATCCTTCCCCATGAACCAGTGGGAGATCTTGTTGCTGCCGCGCGAATCGGTCATGAAGCGGATTTTCACGCCCTCTTTCGCCTTCTGGTACAGCAGACCCATCATGGCCATGCCGAACACGTCGGTGTCGATGATGAAATACTGGACGTCGATCGATTCGCGGGCCTCGCTCAGAAGCTTCCAGCGCGCGAACCAGGATTCGGTGTTGAGGTTGAGCAGCCGCACCAGGCCTTCGTCGTCGCGGCTCTCGCCGGAGACGGCGATCTCCTCGAAGACCTGGTCCACGGTGCCGACGAAGGGCGCGGCGATCGCCTCGAAGCGGAGCTGGAAGTCGCTTTCGTCCGACTGCGCCTTCTTGAAGGACCCGAATTTCCCCAGGTATTCGAAAAACCGGGTGATCTTCACGGGGAAGGCGAGCCAGGACGTGCGGACGTATTTCGTATAGGTCTCTTCCATCTTTCTGAACTTGTCGGAGAGATACTGCCTCCACTTCGGCTGTTCAGCCTGAGCCTGGAGGTAGGACAACCGGCGCTTCGCGAGCGCCGCCAGGATCGTGGATTCAGGATCGCCGGCGATCTCGGCATACAGTTCGGCCGCCCGGATCGGGTCGTTCTTGATGGTTTCGTAGGCGCGCGCCAGTTCGTACTTCGCGTATCCGGCCGAGGAGGTGCCGGGATGCTTCTCGATGTAGGCCTGGAGCTCGGCCATATACTCCTCGGCCTTGTCCCGGTTTTTTCCCTCCCGGAGCTCCTCTACGGTCTTTTGCAACTCGGCCGGGCAGGAAGCCGTCGGCGGCTCGGAGTCATGGCCTGCGGCTGCGAAAGCGCCGGACTCCGCTGAGGAATCCAGGTTGGTGGCGATCGGTGCGTCCCCGGTATTCGCCGCGACGGCCGTCGCCGGGGTCCTGGCGGGCGCGACGGCTTTTTCATACGCAGCCTTTGCTGAAATATAATCATCGAGATATTTCCGCAGGTCTTCGACGGAGGCTCCCTTCTCGATCGCTGTCCGATATGCCTGGTACGCCGAACGATAGCGGTCGGTGACCGCCCTGGCGGATTCCGGCGAGGCGGCGAGGGGCCCGGCGAAGATGCCGGTCAGCAGAACCAGGATGGCGACGGTCGTTTTTCGATGCAACATGGAATCTCCTCCTCGGAGGGTGCAGAATCGCGGAGAATTCCTTCCCGATCTTTTGAGTATAGGGAAAAAACCGTGACCCGTCCACACGAGCGGGCGGCAGGACGACGGGACGGTGCGGCTAACGAAGGCGTGGCGAGGGTTTGCGTTGAAAAGAACGGGTGCCGCCGGCTCCTTTGGTTGTCAGGAAAATGGGACCATGGTACACTTCGCCCGCGTCGGGCCTCGGGGTGTACTCCGGGTTGGCTGGACGACACCCCCAGAGGATCTCGCATGAAACGAACAGGCATCATCATCGCCCTCATCGCAGGGGCGATCGCAAGCATATCCTGGGCCGCCGGCCTGCCGCCGGCGATCGGAGTTGCGGCGCGCTGGGCCGGCCTTGTCGGCCTGGGGCTGTGGGCAGCCGGCCGGCGTTCCCTCACGGCCTGGATTCTGCTGAGCATGCTCGTCGGCGCGGAAATCGGGCACGACATGCCGGAAATCGCCGTGCAGGCACGCGTGCTGAGCAAGATCTTCCTCAAGCTGATCAAGACCATCATCGCGCCGCTGCTGTTCAGCACGCTCGTCGTCGGCATCGCCGGCCATGCCGATATCCGGCAGGTCGGCCGCATGGGGGTGAAGGCGCTCGTCTACTTCGAAGTCGTCACGACGATCGCTCTGTTCATCGGCCTCGCCGCGATCAACATCTCGCAGGCCGGAGTCGGCGTGCAGATGCCGCCGGCCGCGCCCGGCGAGGAACTCAAGGCCGCGAAGCCGCAGACGTTCGCCGAGGTCGTGCTGCACGTTTTCCCCGAGAACATCTTCAAGGCCGCCGCGGACGGCGAAGTGCTCCAGATCGTCGTGTTCAGCGTCCTGTTCGGTTTCGCCCTCGCGATGCTGCCCGAGGCGAAGCGGCGGCCGCTGCTCGAGGTCATCGAGGGCCTCGCCGAGACGATGTTCAAGTTCACGGGCATCATCATGTATTACGCCCCGATCGGCGTCGGGGCGGCCATCGCCTATACCGTCGGCCACATGGGCCTGGGCATTCTCGTCAACCTGTTCCAGCTGCTCGCCACCCTGTATGCGGCCTTGCTCGTGTTCGTCGGGGGCGTTCTGCTGCCGATCGCGCTGCTGGCGGGCGTTCCGGTGCGCAAGTTCGCCGAAGCCATCGCCGAGCCGGTCTCGATCGCGTTCGCGACGACCAGCTCGGAAGCGGCGCTTCCCCGGGCGATGGAAGCGCTGGAAAAGTTCGGCGTGCCGCGATCCATCGTCGCGTTCGTGATGCCGACCGGATACAGTTTCAACCTCGACGGCACGTCGCTGTACCTGTCGATGGCGGCGATCTTCGTTGCCCAGGTGGCGGGCATTCAGATGACGCTCGGGCAGCAGTTGATGATGGTGTTCACCCTGATGCTCACCAGCAAGGGCGTCGCCGGCGTGCCGCGCGCCTCGCTCGTTATCCTGCTCGGCACCGCCGCCTCGTTCAACCTGCCGATCGAGCCGATTTTCATCATCCTCGGCATCGACGAGCTGATGGACATGGCCCGCACGTCGGTGAACGTGATCGGGAACTGCCTCGCGACCGTCATCGTCGCGATCTGGGAAGGCGAGTTCGACAAGGCCCGCCACGCCCCGCCGCACCAGGTTGCCCTCGAATAGTCGACCTTCCGGCAGTCGGCTGATATCGGCTTTGTGGTCAGCCGAAAACTGAGAAACGGCAGAGGCCCGGGGCGAGGGAGTGTCGACCGGCCGTTTCTCCGTCCGTTTCGTTGACAAGCGGTTGCGATGGTGGCAGAGTGATAAAGATAGAATGCGTTCGAGAGGATGAAGGGCCATCGGAAGAAGGCTTGTACAGCGGCGTAGGCGATACGCCTGGTTTGGCGGGTGTCTCGCCGTTTTTCTGCTGTCCGTGTGTCTTGGCGAAACGGTCGCCTTCGCCGGGGAACCCCGTGTCGTTCGCGTTGGCGTCTACCAGAACGAACCGAAGATTTTCCTGTCCAAAACAGGCCGGCCATCCGGCATCTTCGTCGATATCATCGAACAGGTCGCGAACGACGAAGGCTGGCGGCTCGAATATATCTTCGGAACGTGGACCGACGGACTGGCGCGTCTGGCGAGCGGAGACATCGACCTCATGCCCGACGTGGCGTTTTCCGCCGAACGGGAGCGCATCTACGCGTTCCATCGGGAGCCGGTCATGTCCTCGTGGGCCCAGGTTTACGCCCGGCCCGGTTCAGGCATCAAATCGATCCTCGATCTGAAAGGCCGGAGCATCGCTGTTCTCGAACGATCGATCCAGCAGGCGGCGTTCGAGAAACTCGCCGCGGAGTTCGGGCTGAAGCCGACGATCATCCAGTTCCCCGACTACGACCGGGTGTTTGCGGCGGTGGCGGCAGGCGAGGCTGATGCGGCCGTTGCGAACAGTTTTTACGGCATGACTCACTTCCGGCGGTATGGGGTCGAGGACACCGCCGTCATCTTCCAGCCCTCGACGCTGTATTTCGCCGCCCCGAAAGGATCCGGCGACGATATGTTGATGGCTCTCGACCGCCGGCTTCGACTGATGAAGGAAGATCCCGGATCAGCCTATTATCGGTCGATGAAACGCTGGCTATCGGAAGAGGCGCCGTTCCGGATTCCCGACTGGGTCAGGGCCGCCGCGGGAATCGGCATCGCGGGCCTTCTGATCAGCCTGAGCGGCAGCTTCCTGCTGAAGCGGCAGGTGCAGGCGCGAACCCTCGAACTCAAACAGGCCAACGAGCAGATGATCGTCATGGACCGCATCCTGCGCGACACCGCGACGCGGCTCGACGTCGATGCCGTCATCGTCAACGCGCTCAACGGCGTCCGCGATCTGACAGGCATCGACGGCGGCCTGCTGTGCCTCACGAATCGCGACACCGACGAGCTCGAGCTGCGCGTCATCGTCAACGCCCCGGAAGGCCTCGAGAACATGTTGAAGGCAAAGCCGGTCCATCTCGGGGAAGGCCTGCTTGGGGTTGCGGCTCAGCTTCACGAGCCGTCCGTCTTCGAGGAGAACGCGTCGGAGCACCCCCTCGTGACGCGGGAAGAGTTTCGCCGGAGCGGCATCCGCCTGTTTGCCGCGTTTCCCCTGAAGGCGAGGGAGGGCACCGTCGGCGTCCTCTGCGTTTTTTCGCGCACGATCGCCCGGCTCGATCCGATGAAGCGGAACCTGGTCTGGGACATCTGCGGACCGCTGGCCCTCGCGGTGGAGAACGCGCGCCTGTACGACCAGGTGCGCCGTCACTCCGAGGAGCTCGAACGGCGCGTCGTCGAACGGACCTCGGAACTGCAGTCCGCGATGGAGCAGGCACGCGCGGCGGATCGCATCAAATCGGCTTTCCTGGCGACCATGTCGCATGAGCTCCGGACGCCGCTCAACTCGATCATCGGGTTCACCGGCATCCTCCTGCAGGGCCTCGCCGGACCGTTGAACGAGGAGCAGACGAAACAGATGACCATGGTGCAGGTGAGCTCGCGGCATCTGCTCGATCTGATCAACGACGTTCTCGACATCTCGAAGATCGAGGCCGGTCAGTTGAAGCTCTCGCCGACGCGCTTCGATCCGATGGTCTCCCTGGAGAAAACGGTCAGGATGATGCATCCGGCGGCAGAGAAGAAGGGACTCGATCTCAGGCTGGAAACGGCCGGCGAACTGTTCGAGGTGACGGCCGACCAGCGCCGGTTCGAGCAGATTCTGCTCAATATCGTCAATAATGCGGTAAAATACTCCGAGCGGGGCAGCGTCGTGATCCGGTGCCGGGCCATCGATGGCGACACCCTGACGGTGGCTGTTTCCGACACCGGCATCGGCATCGCCGGGGAGGATCTTGAACGGCTGTTTCAGCCGTTTCAGCAGGTCGATTCCGGGCTGACGAGAAAGTTCGAAGGTACCGGCCTCGGCCTTTCGATATCCAGAAAACTGCTGGAGCTGATGGGCGGGACGATCGACGTCGAGAGCGAGCCGGGCCGCGGCAGCACCTTCACCATTCGTCTGCCTCGGCTGCCAAAGGAGAGGGGATGAGCCGAAAATTGCTGATCATCGAGGACAACGAGCAGAATCTCTACCTGATGCAGTTCCTGCTGGAAAAACGAGGCTTCGAGACCGTCGGCGTCAGGAACGGGCGGGATGCCGTGAAGACTGCGCTGGAGCTTGCGCCTGCTGCTATATTATTAGATATACAACTTCCGGGAATGGACGGATACGCCGTCGCCGCGGAACTGAAAAAACATGCTGAGCTGGACGGAATTCCCATCATCGCCGTGACGTCGTATGCCATGGTCGGGGACCGGGAGACCATTCTCGCGGCGGGGGCAACGGGATACATCGAAAAACCGATCGATCCTGAAACCTTCGTGAGCGAGATCAGCGCCTTCCTGTCCGAACGCCGTCGGGGAGAGTAAGCCGTGAAGATACTGATCGTTGATGACAGAGAGGACGGAAGATACCTTCTCGAAGCCCTTCTCGCGGGAAACGGGTACGAGGTCGAGAGCGCGGCAAACGGCAGGGATGCTCTCGGAAAACTCCGTGCGGGCGGAATCGACGCGATCGTCAGCGATATTCTGATGCCGGTCATGGACGGGTTCCAATTCTGCCAGACGGTGAAAGCCGACGCGGCGCTCGGGAGGATTCCCTTCGTCTTCTATACTGCAACATATACAAGCCCGCAGGACGAGGCGTTCGCCCTCAGGCTCGGTGCCGACCTGTTCCTTCGGAAACCGACCGAGCCCGATGAGCTCCTGGCGAAGATACGGAACGTCATCCGGAAGGAGGCGCTTCCCGCGAAAACGGCGCCTTCCGCTTCGGAAGAGGACGTGCTCAGGCTGTATAACGAGCGGCTTGTTCACAAGCTCGAGCAGAAGATGCTCGAGGCCGAATTGTCGGCGCGGGACCTCGAGGAGGAAAAACGGCGCTTCAAGAGACTCGTCGACGAACTTCCGATCGGCGTGATCCTGCTCGACCGGAACGGTGCCTTCAGGTATGTGAACCCGCGTTTCGTCGCACTCTTCGGGTATGCGCTGGAAGAACTCCCTGATCTGGCCGCCTGGCGTCTGAAGGCGTATCCGGATGCCGGGTACCGCGAGAACGTCACGAGGCGCTGGCAGGAAGCCAAGGCTTCCGGCTGTCAGCCGGAAAGCTGGATGGTGCGGATCAAATGCCGGGACGGGGCGATCAGGCAGGTGCGGATTCATCCATCGTTTCTCGATAACGGCGACCAGGTCGTCACGTTCGTCGACGTTTCCGACCAGGTGCGCATGGAGGAGAATCTCAGGCAGGCCCAGAAGATGGAGGCCATCGCCACACTGGCGGGCGGGATCGCTCACGATTTCAACAATCTGCTTGCGGCGATCATGGGCTTTGCCGAACTTGCCGCACACGAGATCCCTCCCGGAAGCCCCGCGGCCAAACATCTGGGCGGGATCCTGCCGGCCGCCGAGCGCGCGAAACAGCTCGTCGGGAAGATTCTTGCGTTCAGCCGCCAGTCTGAACAGGAACGCGTGCCGCTCGCCCTCCATCTGGTGGTCGAAGAGGTTCTCTCCTTCCTGCGCTCGGCTCTGCCGGCGACGATCGAAATTCGCCCGGAAATCGATCGCGATTGCGTGGCGTTCGCCGACGCGACCCAGATTCACCAGGTCGTGATGAATCTCTGCACCAACGCCTTTCACGCGATGAAAGAACGGGGCGGGGTGTTGCACGTGGCTCTGAAGCGGGTGACGCTTTCCCCGGAACAGGCGAAGCTGCTTCCCGGCCTGGCCCCGGGCGAGTATGCGAAACTGACAATACGGGATACCGGTTGCGGAATGACGCCTGAAATATTGTCTAAAATATATAATCCTTACTTCACGACCAAGAGCGAGGGCGAGGGAACCGGACTGGGGTTGTCGATCTCGCACGGCATCATTGAAAGTCATCTCGGTGCGATCGACGTCGCCAGCGAACCGGGGGTCGGCACCACCTTCGACGTGTATCTCCCGCAGATGGAGTCTCGACCCGAAACATTCGGAGACGCCGGCGAAGAGCCGATTCCATGCGGCTGCGAGAGGATTCTCTTCGTCGACGACGATGCCGGCCTGACATTCCTCGTGCGGGAAATGCTCCGGCTACAGGGATATCAGGTTGAAACCTGCACGACCGGCGCGGCCGCCCTCGAGTTCATCCGATCCGATCCCCGGGCCATCGACCTAGTCATCACCGACCTCTTCATGCCGCAGATGACGGGATACGAGCTGGCTGCGGAGATTCTGCGCCTGCGAAACGATATGCCCCTCATCCTCTGCTCGGGAACCGCCACGGCCCAGGTGGCGAGCAAAGCCGAAGCGTGCGGGTTCAGGGAGTTCATAAGCAAACCCTTTACCAGACGCGATCTCGCCGCAGCCGTCCGCCGGGTGTTGGATCACCTGCGGTGAATTGAAATAAAGTTCATTCAGGGCAAAGCCGGGCGAAATTGCGAGAAAACGCGAGATAACGGCCTGTTATGAGCTGAAAACGTTCTCCTGTCGGATTACAGATATGCCATCGTTGTGACGAAGGTAATTATAGAAGTAAGGGAAACCGGATAGCCCGCCCTGCACCCGGGCGGGATCGACGAAAAGAACGGCCGGTTTCACGACAGGAGGCGAAGGCCATGCTCGTCAAGAATGTTGTGGCTTCCATGGCTCCCAAGGTCGCGACGCAGGAAAAGACGGCGCAGGAGCAGAAGGCCGGCGACTTCCGTTCGGTTCTCGACGCGGCCGCCGCGGGGGAAGCGAAGACATCCGAAGAGACGGTTCAGCCGGACGCGGCTGGCCTGGCGGATGTCGCCCCGAAGGCGGAATCTTCCGACTCCGACTCCGACTGCAGCGGATGCCGGAAAGAAAAGGGTGCGGACCCGATCGTTGGTACCGCGGAATCTTCAGAGGCCTCGGCGACAAAAAGTGGTGGGTATGCAATCTACTTCTCGTGGTATGTGCGGGTTGCGGACGACGTGGGAAAGGTCGAATCTCCGGCGGTTCGCCTGTTCCACGACGTCGCGGAACGGATCTCGGACGTCTTTCTGAACGGAAGCGGATGGCGCGGCAATCCTGTCCAGGCCCTGCTGGCCGGAACCGAATCCGTCGTTCGGAACGACGCGGGTCAGGTCGGCTCCTACCTCGGCTCGCTGCTCGAATCGGCGAAAACCGGTCTCCAGTCGCTCGTCCAGTCGCTCAACAACGGCCCGTTCTGGCCGGGAAGCACCTCTTCATCATCCGCTTCCAGGTCCGCGTTCTCGAGCGTGGCTGATACGGCATTCGACACATCGTATATGACGAACATCGCTCTCGCGAAGCTCCAGTACGGCGGCAGATCGGGGAACGGCATCGGCGGGAATCTGAGCGGGCTGGGAAGCCTGAGCGGCCTGGGGGGCTCGGCATCGTCGATCGTCTCCGAGTTGATGAGCGGTTCCGGCCTGACTCCCGGTGCGTCGATGACGAAGCCCCTGCCGAGAAACGTCATGGGCGGGCAGATCGTGATGATTTCGAACAAGAAAGAGACGGCATCTTCCGAAACATCACCGGATATCGGGACGGACGAAGCTGCGCGACGGTTCCTCGAAGCGTTCAAGGTGTTCGTTGAATCGATGAGGCGCGAAGAGTCGCAGAAACTGGCTGCAGAACCCGAAACGAAGACAGACGCTGAAAGCGATGCGGTGAAGGACGGCGCGCCGGAAGAGGCGCAGGACGCACCTGCAGACACGATCACGGCCTGAACCGCAGCAAACAGCTCGATGACCGCCGGTTTTCATAGAACGTCCAGAGGCAGACAGCCACCAGATACGGCAGACAGAAAGGGATGTGGGATACGGCAGGCAGCTATTCTCAGGTGAACAGCGGAGCATTCCTCGGCCGACTCACGGCGACACGTCACTGCAACACGTCACTCCATCATGTCATCGGACCAGGTATCGGAAACGACGCACTCCCGGCCGCGCTTCGGCGGTAAGTCCGCGGAACTCCTGTAAAATACAGGGTCCGCGGATTTTTCTTTCGCGGCATCTGCGGTTCATCGAAGCTGTGCGCTGAATCGCTACGATGTGTGCCCTCCTTGCGCATCACTTGCCGAACGTGCCGGGTCGCTGGTAACGTATCCGTAGAGAAGCGACAACCGCGTGAATGAGGATTTCCGATGCTGCATGCGCCGGAGATCGATCCTGCAAGAGAGAGGTTCGACGATGAGAAGGCTGTCATGCGCCGTGACGTGTTCTTTGATGGTGATAGCTATACACATCTGCTGCTGTGCGTTGCCGGGGGAACAGGAACTTCGGGACCTGACCGAAAAGGCGATGTCGTTTGCCGGCCGGGGCCGGTTCGGCGAGGCCATTCCTCTCCTCGAACAGGCTGTTCGCTCATGCGGGACCGTGTACGGAGAGGAAAGCCTCGAGGCTGCCGCCCAGCTGAATCTTCTCGCCACGATGTATGCAAACGGCAGACGATTTTCCGAAGCCGAATCGGCGCACCGGCGAGCCCTGGACATGATGGTCACGAAGCTGGGGAATGACCACCCGATCGTTGCCTCGGTCATGTGCAATATGGGTGATTCGCTCAGGAAAGGATCGGATTATGCCGGCGCCGAGCCTCTCTATAAAAAAGCTCTCGCTATTCAAGAGAACGTCTTCGGCAAGGAACGGCCTGAGGTGGCGATCACGCTGAATAGCCTGGGCCTTCTCTACCAGGAACAGGGCAAATCCGACCTCGCCGAACCCCTCTTCAGGCGGGCCCTCGATATTCGTGAACGTGCCTTCGGCAAAGATCATCCGAAGGTGGCGGAAAGCGTGAACAATCTGGCCGTGGCGTATGTCTCCCTCGGCAGATATGACGAGGCCGAGCCCCTCTACCTGCGCACCCTCGAAACGGACGAGAAGCTTCTGGGCAAAGACCACCCGACCATCGTGGCCGACCTGAACGAACTGGCCGAACTCTATCGCGCCTGGGGAAAGTTCGCGCAGGCGGAGCCACTCTGCCGACGCGCCGGGGAAATCTGCGAAAAAACGCTCGGGAAAAATCACCCCGAAACGGCCGTCAGCATGACCGTCCTGGCCAAACTGGATCTCGAGCTGGGCAAGTATTCCGAGGCCGAGAACCTTCAAAAGCGGGTTCTGGAAATGAACCGATCGGCCTTCGGGCCCGACCATCCCACCACGGCCGCCGCGATCGGCAACCTCGGCAGCATATACGACGCCCAGGGGAAGTATTTCGAAGCCGCCGATGAATTCAGAAAAGCCTTGCGTATCATCGAGAAAATCCTCGGGCCCGCCCATCCGCATGTGGCAACCGTGATGGGAAACCTCAGCTCCGTCTGCAAGAGCATGGGAAAATACCGCGAGGCCGAGCAACTCGCTCTGCAGACGCTGGCGATCCGTGAAAAGGCTTTCGGAAAAGAACATCCCGACGTGGCGGGAACCTTGAACAACCTGGCGTTCCTCTACGCCGTGCAGGGAAAGTATTCGGAGGCGGAACCCCTCTACAAAAGAGCCCTCGAAATCAGCGAAAAGGTCCTCGGCCGCGAAAAAGTCGCGATCTGCCTGAATAACCTGGCGGGATTGTACCGCGACCAGGGAAAGATGGCCGAAGCGGAACCGCTCTATCTGCGCGCCCTTGAAATACGTGAGCATATATATGGAAAAGAACATCCGGCCGTCGCGGTCAGTCTGAACAACCTGGCCGAGGTGAACGAGGCGCAGAGCGAACAGCTGTATCTGAGGGCGCTGGCCATTCTCGAGAAAGCCCTTGGCGCCGATCATCCCAACGTGGCGACGGCCCTGGGCAACCTGTCCAACCTCTGCCGCCTGCAGAAACGGTATGCGGAAGCCGAAGCGTTTCAGAAGCGTGCCCTGGAAATCCGGGAAAAAGCTCTTGGCAGTGACAGTGCCGACGTGGCCACGAGCCTGAACAGCCTGGCAATGCTCTACGCCGAACAGGGAAAATTCGAGCTGGCCGAGTCGCTTTTCACCAGGGCACTGCGTATCTGGGAAAACGTTCTCGGCGGTGATCATCCGACCGTCGCGCTGACCCTGAATCATCTGGCGGCCTTGAAGAAGGATCAACAAAACTACCCTGCGGCCCTGGACTTTTTTATCCGCGGAATTCAAGCCCTGGAGCGATCTTCACAGCTCGCCGGCGGCGAGGACTTTTCCGGGAAATTCCGCCAGGACCAGGCATCCAACACCAGCCTGTTTTTGAGCGCCGTCGCTTCGTATCGAAAAGAAACGCCGGATGACGCCGGACTATACCTGGCGCAGGGCTTCAGGGCGACCGAGTATTCCCGGTCCAGGGCCTTTCTCGACCAGATGGCAAAAGCCTCCGCTGAAAAGATGAGCGGCATTACCGAGGACGACCTGCAACGGCTTCGCAGTCTCGATTTCCGTCTGCGGACCCTGCAGGAAGCGAAAGCCAGGGAAGTGATGAAGTCCCTGAAAGATCGCAATTCGGAACTCGTATCGAATCAGGAGCTCCTTCTGGGCGAGCTTCGCTCCGAACGGAAGGCGCTTGAAACCGAGTTTTCCCGGAAATACCCGAGGTTCGTCGAACTGCGAAAACCCTCGATCGTCACCATGGAAGAGCTGCAGAAAGACGTGTTACGGCCTGATGAAGTGATGCTGAGTTACTGGGTTGGCGAGGAGGAGTTGTCTGGCTTTCTCATCGATCCGAATCATGTCGCGTTCCTGACCCTGCCCGTTTCGCGACAACAGCTCCGTCGGAAGGTCGCCGCGTTTCAGCTGGCGATCTCACGGCTGGTGCCGGAGGATGCCTTCAAAGCGGCCGGGCTGGACCTCTACCAGACCGTTCTCGCGCCGTTCCTGGCCTCCCACACCATCGGCGCCTCGCAGACGCTCATCATCGTTCCTCACGACGCGCTGAGCTCCGTTTCCTTCGAGAGTCTTCCGGTGAGCGACGCGGGCGCGACGTTCCAGGACGTGGACTACCTGTTCCGCCATACGAACGTTGCATATATACCTTCAGCTACAATATTGAAGACGATGCGTTCGGACCGGAAATGCCGCGATTCGCTGAAAAAACCGACCCGGCCGGGACTCCTGCTCGGCGATCCCGTGTATTCGGAAGAACAACTGCAGGCCCCTGCTTCGGGAACGCCGGCGTCCGGCTCTCAGCGCTCCGCCCTGAACCCCGGGGCGCGGGATGTGGCGCTCGTCCTCAGCCAGGTCGACACGACGAAAGACCGGTCGGCGACCCGTGTCATTCGCGCCGCTCCAGACGGAAGCGTCTCTCTGACGCCGCTTCCCGGGACGCGCACCGAGGTCGAGACCATCGCGGGCATCCTGTATCCGCAGAAGAGCGACGGGAGCGTCCTGCTCGGGCCGGAGGCCCTGGAGAGCACCGTCAAGGCGCTGAACGCGTCGCAGACCCTGCAGGAGTTCGCCTTCCTGCATTTCGCATGCCACGGCATTCTGCCGGGCGAGGTGAAAGGGCTTGCCGAACCGTGCCTCGCGCTTTCGCTGTACGGAGATCCTGAGGAGGACGGCTTCCTCGAGATGGGTGAGATCTTCGGCCTGACCCTGAACGCCGAGATGGTGACCCTTTCCGCCTGCCAGACCGGCGTCGAGGACCCGACCGGGGCCGCACAGGGCATCTCCGGTCTTGCCCGCGCCTTCTTCTACGCCGGCGCCCCGCGGCTGACCGTCTCGCTCTGGAGCGTCAGCGACGAGGCCACCTCCGAGCTCATGTCCGGCTTCTACGGGAACCTGCAGGCCGGCACGCCCTCGCATCTCGACGCCCTCACCGCCGCCCGCCGCAGCCTTCTGGTCTCCCCCCGGTTCGCCCATCCCTACTTCTGGGCCCCCTTCATCCTGATCGGCGAGTGGCGGTAGCCGCGTTCCCGGTCGGAGAACAACGATGTCGGGAAGTTGCCCTCGAGACGGGAAAACCGGTCAGACGCCGGCGTCGTCTCGGTACACGAGGGCGATCCCGGCGCTGAGGTGGGCGCCCATCAGGATGATGATGCTGCAGATGTAGACCCAGAGCAACAGGGCCACGACGGCGGCCAGCGAGCCGTAGACGAGCTGGTAGCTGTTCCAGTCGCTTCCGAGAAACCAGGTGAACACGTGCTTGGTGATTTCCCAGCAGACGGCCGCGGAGAAGCCGCCAGCGACCGCTTCCCGCCATCGGACGCGCGTGTTCGGAACGAGCCGGTACAGCAGTGTGAACAGCGTGAAAATGCCGAAAAACGGGGTCAGCCGGACGAACCACCTGCCGGCAAAACTCATGCCGGCGAAAAACTCGTGGCCCATGATCGAGGCGATCTTGAGGGAGAGGTTGAATGCGGCGGTCGCGACGAGCGAAACGACGACGAAGCAGATCAGGCTTGCGACCATGACCAGGGCGAGGAACCGCTCGTGCAAAAAATTGCGGGCCGGCGCGCCTTTCCAGGCCTGGTTGATGTTCTGCGAGATGCCGGCGAACACCCCCGTGGCCGACCAGAGCAGAACGGCCATGCCGAGAACGCCGACCGTTCCCCGAAGCTCGATGACCTGCCGGATGTTTTCACTGACGATGGTGCGCGAGCCGGGCAGGAACTGGTCGCAGTAACTCAGCACCTCCGCCTGCAGTTCGTTGCTCTGCAGGACCGAACTGTAGATCGCGATGAGAAAGATCAGGAGCGGGAAAAGTGAGAATATTGCATAATATGCAATTGCCGCGGCCGCTTCCAAGGCCTCGGTTTCGGTAACCCGCTGGTTGATGACGACGACCAGCCGGAACAGTCGGTCGATCCCTTCGGGTAGGGCGAAGCGCTTTGTCATGGTGCGATCCGTCTCACGATGACGGAAGGATACCAGAATCAGACCAGCAGGGAAAACCCCCAGTCGGAGACGGGGTGATCACGCTGCGCGAGGCACGGGACGACCGGATACAGGTCCTGCTGGAGCAGGAAGGGGAGATCGTCGGCCATGCCGATGCGCATCACGGCCTGACCCGCGCCGGAATTCCGCAGCAGTTTCAGGGGATCGCGGTAATACCCGTAGACCGCCAGCGCGGCCTGGCCGCCTTCGCCGACCTCGAACGGCCGGTCCGAGGGAATCTGGCTCATCAGCCGCGAGACGAGAAACCCGGCGCAGTAGGCGTCGTCGATCGCGAACCGCTCTTCGCGACCTGCGCAGACCATCGTGATGTCCAGCCCGCCCCTCGTCGCCGCGGCGAGGGCCGCCTCGACGACGGCGCCGGCGTTGAGGAACGAGCCGAGAAACACGTGCGGGGCCAGGTTCACGTCGGCAACGGCCCGCGTGCCGTTGCTCGACGTGAACACTACGGTCCTGCCCTCGAGATCGAGGTTCGCGTATTCCCGCGGGCTGTTGCCGTGGTCGAATCCCTCGGGAAGTACCCCGCCCCGCTCCCCGCACAGCATCGGATGCACCTTCTGCTGCGAGGCGAACTTCATCGCCTTCTGCACCGTCGGCGTCAGGATCACCTTCGCGGGCTTCCTCGAGAAGATGACCTGGAGCGTGGAGGTCGACCTGAGGACGTCCACCACGATGCAGACCTTGCTCGAGGGCGCCTGCACCTGGTCGGGGGTGAAGGCGACGTCAATGTTCATGGCCGTCCGGCTCGTCGTCGGACTTGAGAAGCTCGCGCATGCCGATTTCCAGGAGGGCGCGCCGCGAATCGTCGAGCGTCGCCCGCGTCTCCTGCCTGGCCGCGTCGATCTGCGAAAGCAGCGTTTCACGATGCGGCGGAGCCGCTTCCCCGAGCAGCAGGGTGATCAGCTTGTCGAGACGAGCGTTCCGGGTGTTCAGCTCCTGCAGGTTCTGAAGGACGAGAGACAGGGTCTGGCTGACCTGGTCGGCTGGCGGGGGCGCAGCGCCCACCTCTTCCCCAAGAGCCGCGCGAATTTCCCGCAGAGACTTCCCTTCGGACCGGGCGAGCTGCATGATGCGTCTCAGGACATCGACATGCTCCTGGCGGTATTTCCGATGTCCGCCCGCCGTTCGTTCGGCGGTGAGGCTTCTGGGAAACTGGGTTTCGTAGTAGCGGATCGTGTGCGCCGCGAGACCGGTGATGCGGCAGACCTCGGCCATGCTGAATCGTTTATCCATGATGAACGTGGGTCTCCCTCAGAAACGCGGCCAGACGGCCCGGCCACTGCTCGGGCCTGGAAACGACCGCCACCAGGAAGAAAACGGCAATGCACAAGGCGATGCAGAACATGACGACCTCCCTGTTGAATTGGAATGAACTACCGGGTTTCGGATCCTGGGTCTGAACATCCGCTCCTTTCGGGTATTCTCAGTCGTTTTGCGCCCCGATGGGCGTCAGGGCGCCGGCGATGGCCGCCTCGGCGCCGCCGATGACGGCGTCGGCGAATTTCCAGAGCTGTCGCTCCGCCTCCGCTGGCGATGCACGGCGGAGAGGAGCCGGCCGTGCGGGTTCGGAAATGGCCTGCGCGGGTTCGGCGATCTCGCCGGCCGAGATGCCCCCGACCCCTCGGGGTTCGGACGTCACCGTCGTTGCCTGAGGCCGGACGAGAGCGCTCCTGCGATCCATTTCCCGCGGCGCCGCCGCCCGAACGTCTTCCAATTCGGCGCTTGCGACGATGATCTCGGTCTGGGGGGCCGCGCCGCCGGCGATTTCCGCCAGCCGCCGCCGGACGTCGATATCGGGCGGACGTTCCGGCCCCATGGCGAGCGGCGTAGGGACGTTGTAGAGCCGCTCGAGCTGGTTTCGCAGTCGCCGCTCCTGGTCGTACATCCTGCGCTTTTCCGCGTCGGCGGGCGCCGTGCGCAGCTCGTCCCCGGTCGCGCCCCAACGATACTCGATCGCGTGGTACGGGTCGAACGAGAGGTCGAACAGCCGCTCGAGAACCTGGTGAAATGTCAGGGTCACGGGGTTGCCGGCCGAATTTTCGTATGTCACCGTCAGTTTTGGGCTGAGCGAGTCGTACAGCGACAGGAGTTCGGCCGCGAGCCGGTCAGCGGAACCGGCATACTCGATCGCCGGGTCTCGACGGGCCGCCATCTGGAGCATCCGCTCGGTCTGGGAATAGAAATCCTGGAATGCCACCTTCAGGCGGGCGTCGCGGGACGGCGTCGAGAAGGATTCCCATTCTCCGTCCGTTCCGTAGATATTCCACGGAAGCGAGCCCGGATGTGGCTTGCGATGAATGCCTGCCTGGATGCAGAGATCGACTGCCAGCGCCCGGTACCGGATATCCTCGTGGATGTCCTCCATCATGGCCCTGAAATCCTCGAACGGCCGCACCCGGCCCCCTCGCGAACTCAATCGCGCCCGAACGTAGTCGAAATACGAGAGGCCGTTCATTCCCTGAAACTCGTATGAGCCGCGATACTGGTCGTCGGCTGAATAGTCCTTGATATTGTGATTCGCGAGCCGGTGAATCTGGCCGTCGCTGCCGTACCAGATCGGCCGCCATTTGCGGAACCCACCCCCCTGGGACTGGCCGCCGAGCGCGAACTTGCCTCCGAACCACGGCCGCGAGACGCTCCGGTCGGGGTGCGCGTCGATCAGCCGCACGCGCCCGTCCTCCGTCACCTTGTAAACGAGCGCCACGTGGCCGTTCGGGTCGTAATACACCGTTCCCGGCCGGATCGTGTCGGGGCCGATCCTGACCGGGTAGGTGTCGCCGGTTTCGACCTCGGGCGCCATTCTATAGTATCCGGAATTGACCAGTGTGACGTAGCCGAACAACTTCTGGGGCGTGGAAAACGCATCCTGGTCCTTGAAGCATTTCGGCCGGTTGCCGTGGCTGTACCGCTCGTCGCCGCGGCTCTGTTTCGTGATCTCGCACACGTATCCGAAGGGCAGGCGCAGCTTGTAGGCGACGTAGGCCCGTACGAGATACGGAAAATCGGCGCAGTCGGGCGACAGGTTGAACTTCTGGTCCTCGCTGCCGTACAGCGGATTCAGCCTGCTGTCGCGGATGAACCGGTTCAGGTTCGGGTGGCCCGACTCGCCGAGCCGCGCCACGAAATCACTGTAGACCTGCTCGTCCTGGTCGGTCCATCGCGTCGCGTTGAGGGCCCAGGCGCCGGCGTCGGCGATGGCGGGCGCGAAGAACCAGCAGACGCACGCAAGCAGCAGCGTCAAAGCCGCGAAGACCGGCCGACGCCCGCTTCCATGTCCTGATGTCATTCTTGCTCCGCCGCGCGGAAATGGCATGCGAACTCCTCGGTGACCCCCTATCGGCAGGTTTCCCGGTTTTCTTTCGCATCCGCGAAACTGGACGAAGTTCGACGTTCAGCCGACAAAGATGGAGAACGAGACAAGGGGAAGACTGCTATGGGAATCGTGGGAATCGCTTTCCGAAAACATGCGGCGTGTCGCCGATGTCTGCTTGCGACGGCACTGCTGACGATTGGTGCTGCAGCTTTTCTGACGACGTTCGATATCCCCGCCGCCGGGGCGGCGGTGGAGAGCGGGGCGGCGATTCCTGCTCCCCTGTCCGATCCGGCGGTGTGCGGCTATTTCAGGCTCAGAGAAGGCTTTGAGCGGCTCGTGAAGGACGGAGCCGATCCGGACCAGGTCGCTTCGACCGCCGCGAACGCTCCCGAACGGGTCTTTTTCGATGCATTCGAGGCGGCGGCCCGCGCCCGGGATCAGGTGCGGGCAAACGCCCGCGGCGAATCGGCGAAATCATCGAACATGAAACGTTCGCGGACGGGAACCGAAACGTCTCGGGCGATGCTCGGAGTCATCAGGGCCTTCTCTGCCGCGCGCGCATTCATGCCGGACGATCTGTTCGTCTTCGTTCGCGGTCCCGGCGAGTATGCCGCCCTGGTGACCGGGAACGTCACGCCGCAGGCCTGGGAAAATCTGTTCGATGCCTCGGCCAGAATGCCCCGCGCGGCGGGATTCACCGTGAACGCCGCCGGAGGGGACGTCGGGGCCGACCGCCCGATTCTGCACGTCGGGCCCGGCTATCTGCTCCTGGCGCCCGCAGGCCTTGAAGGAAACCTCCTCGATGCGCTTCAGGCAGGCGCGACGCTCGACGACGACAAGTGGAAGACGTTCCGGAAGATGGTCGGTCTCAAACCCGTTGCAGCACTCGAAGCCGACATGGAAGGCTTTCTGGAGCGACGTCGTGATACTGGAGCCGAAGAAGCGCTGCTGCCCTTCCCCTACGACAGAATACAGGTGCTGCGGCTCCTCCTCGATGCCCGCGTCATCAAGGCCCAGCTGTATGCGCCGGACGAACAGGCCCGCACCCTGCTCCGCCAGGCGGCGGGAGGCATTGCGCAGGGGATCAGGGCCGCGACGGCCGGTTCCCTGTTCGCGGACGCTTTCGGGACGATCGCCGAATCGATCCAGCAGACGAGCGTGTTCATCGAAGGCCGCGGTCTCGACCGAAACGCGTCGCTGGCCGGCGTTTCCACGCTCGGCGTTCTGGCTCAGCTGTTCAGGAGCGCGCTTCCCGGGCCCGTCGCTCAGTAGCGCGTCACTCGAACCGCAGGGCCTCGATCGGGTCGAGCTGGGAAGCTTTCCAGGCCGGATACAGGCCGAAGAAGATGCCGACGGCGGCTGAGAACGTCACGGCGATGATCATCGCCGGGATCGAAACATACACCTGCCACTCGGTGAACCGTGAGATGATGCTGGTCAGGCCCATGCCGAGCAGGATTCCCAGCAGGCCTCCGACGCACGAGAGCGTCACCGACTCGACGAGAAACTGGGTCAGGATGTCGCTGGCCCGGGCCCCGATCGCCATGCGGATGCCGATCTCGCGAGTGCGTTCGGTGACCGAGACGAGCATGATGTTCATGATGCCGATGCCGCCGACCACCAGCGAAACCGAGGCGATCGCGCCGAGCAGCAGGGTGATGATGCCGAGCGTGGAGCCGGCCATTGCCGCGATATCGGCCTGAGTGCGGATCTGGAAGTCGTCGTCCTGGTTGTCCGTGAGGCGGTGACGGCGCCGGAGGACGTTCGCGATCTCCTCCTTGGCCTCATCGACCGCGTCGTCGCTCACGGCGGATGCCATGATCATGTTTATATGGCTGATTCCCATCATGCGACGCTTCACCGTCTCCAGCGGCGCCAGGGCGACGTCGTCCTGATCCTGGCCAGGGCCGCTCTGGCCGCGCTCCTCGAGAACGCCCACGACCTCGAACGGCATCTTCTTGATCCGGATGATCCGGCCGATGGGATTGATCGAGCCGAACAGGTTGTCGGCGACGACCTTGCCCAGGACGCAGACTTTCGCGCCGTTGCGGACCTCCTGTTCCGTGAAATATCTGCCGGCGGTGACTTTTGAAGCGCGGATGTCGAGGTAATCGATGCCGACGCCCATTACCTGGGTCGACCAGTTCTGGTTGGCATACACCATCGGGCCGCTGGTCCGCACGACCGCCGAGACCATGCTGATCGAGGGGCAGTCGGCCGCGAGCGCGTCCGCATCGCCCTCCGTCAGGGTCGTCATGGTGCCCATGCCCATGCGCGCCCCCCCCGACGAGGAGCTGCCGGGCATGATCATGATCAGGCTGGTGCCCATCTTGGAAATCTCGTTCTGCACCGATGCGTAGGCACCCTGGCCGACCCCGACCATCGTCACGACAGAACCGACGCCGATGATGATGCCGAGCGCCGTGAGAAACGAGCGCATCTTGTTGCGCGCGATGCTGATCAGGGCAAGGCGGACGACGCCCCAGAGGTTCATGGAAGATTCGCTCCTTCGCGCTCTTCGATGACCGGCGGCTCGGTCTCATCGGCGAAGCCGTTCTGCTCGAGCGGCGGCAGGGCGGCCAGTTCGGCCGTCGCATCGAGCTGGCTCTCGACCGGGGCGTCGCTGGAGATCAGACCGTCCTTCACGCGCACGTTTCGCGTTGCATACCGGGCGATATCCGGCTCGTGCGTGATCAGCACGATCGTGATGCCCTGCTGGTTCAGGCCCTGGAAGATAGCCATGATTTCGACGCTCGATCGCGAGTCGAGATTTCCCGTCGGCTCGTCGGCGAGAATGACGGCCGGGGTGTTGACGAGGGCCCGTGCGATCGCAACGCGCTGCTGCTGGCCGCCCGACAACTGGCTCGACGTATGGTGCTCCCGGCCGGTCAGCCCGACCGAGGCGAGGGCGGCCAGGGCCCGCTCCCGACGCTCCTCAGGCTGCACGTTGGCATACACCATCGGCATCTCGACGTTTTCGAGGGCGCTCGTGCGGGCAAGCAGATTGAACCCCTGGAACACGAAGCCGATCTGCCGGTTGCGCACCGTGGCGAGCTGGTTTTTCGACAGGTGCGAGACCTCGACGCCGTTGATTCGGTAGGTGCCGTGGGTTGGCCGGTCGAGGCAACCGAGAATGTTCATCAGCGTCGACTTGCCGGAACCCGATGCGCCCATGATCGCCACGAACTCGCCGCGACGCACGGTAAGATCGACGCCGCGCAGCGCCCTGACCGTGACGCCTTCCATGAAATACGTCTTGTGAACGCCGGAAATCTCGAGCAGGGGCGGCTCGGCCCCGGTCGAACCGGAAGCGTTCGTCGTGATCGCCTGGCTCATCCGCTGCCCGTCAATGAATCCGGATGCCGGCGCGTCGGCCGCCCCTGCCCGATTCTGCGGCCTTGTTGCTGACGAGCAGGCGCTGACCCGGCTTCAGGTCCCCTTCGAGGAGTTCGGTGTATCTGTTGCTGCTGATGCCGGTCTTGACCGTTATCGGTGCGGGCTTTGAGTCTGCGGCGAGGATCCAGACGCGCGCGTAATTCGGCCCTTCGGGGAGATCCGGGAGGCTGGCGGGCATGTATCCCTCGGGCGGCTTGAAGAAGAGGGCGCGGGACGGAAGTCGGATGGCGTTCTTCCGATGTTCGACGAGGAACTCGACGCTCGCCGTCATGCCGGGCTTGAGCACCAGATCGTCGTTGTCGACCATCACGATGACCGAGTAGGTCACGACGTTCGAGGTGATCGTCGGCGAAAGCCGCACCTGGACGACGCGGCCCCGGAAGGTCCGGCCCTTGAACGTATCGACGGTGAACTGCGCGGACTGGCCTTCCTTCACCATGCCGATGTCGGCTTCGTCGACGGCCGTCTCGATCTGCATGCGTCGCATATCTTTTGCTATAGTAAAGAGGGTCGGCGCCTGGAGACTCGCGGCGACGGTCTGGCCGACGTCCACTTTCCGCGAGACGATGACCCCGTCGATCGGCGAAAAGATCTTCGTCCGGCTGAGGTTGATCTTCGCGACGTTGAGAAGCGCTTCCATCTGTCTGATCTGGGAAAGCGTTCCGGCGTGCTGCGCTTCGGCGGCGGCGATCTGCGCCTCGATCGACTCCTGCTTCGCCCGGTAGGTGGCCATCTGGCTTTTTACCGCTTCGAAGGCCGCTTTCTGCGAATCGAACGACGTCTGCGCCGAGTCGAGATCCGACTGGGAAATCAATCGACGCGCCGCCAACTCCTTCATGCGCTTGTAATTGCGCTCGGCGTCGGCCACAGCGACCTCGGCCTTGCGAACGTTCGCCAGCCCGACCTGCTCGTCTGCTTTCGCGCCCAGCATCGAAGCTCGCAGGTTCTGGATCTGGGCCGCGCTGTTGCGCTCGTTCGATCTTGCGCTCTCGAGGTTCGCCGTCGCCTGCTCGACCTGGGCCTCATGCGTGGATGGATCGAGTTGGGCGATCAGCTGGCCTTCCTTCACGACGTCGTTGAAATCGACCGAGATCGAGGCGATGATGCCGCTGACCTGGCAGCCGACCTCGACGGTCGTCACGGCCGCGAGGGACCCCGTCGCCGAGATCGTCTGGCGGATGTCCCCCTCGGTGACTTCCTCGAAATTCCAAGTCGGTGGAACGTTGCGCAGCTTGTAGACATACCAGCCGCCTCCGGCCAGGCCAAGCACCATGAGAATGACGATCGCGATACAGCCGTATTTCATCGCTTCACCTTACTCGTTTGTTTCGGCGTCGTCCGTTCCAGCGGAAGCGGCGGAAGGAAGTTCGGAAGACATCGCCGGTTCATCGCCCGCCAACTCCATGGACGGCCCGGACGCAACGGGCGCGGCGTCGACCGTTTTCGTGGCCAACTCAACGACGATCGGCGTCACGGAGGCGATGTCCGTTTCGAGGAACGTCTCATCGGTTACGGCACCTGCCGTCCAGGCGGACATGCCGCCCGCTTCCGCGGGCATGATGCCGAGGGCGCGGTCGAGCGTCGTGAGGGCGATGAGACTGTCGTAGTAGGCCGTGATATGGCTTCCGCGGGCTGAAGAATAGGCCGCACGGGCGTCGGTGATCTCGATCGGGGAGCCGAGGCCGGCGTCGAATCTCCCTTCGGCCAGGGACAGCGATTCTGCGGCCTGCCTGAGGAGGACCTCCGAGGCGGCGAGACGCTGGAACGCGTCCCGTATGCCGGTGACCGCGGTTTCGATCTCGGCGCGCACGGCCAGGCGCTGCTGGTCGAGCGAGGCGCGGGCCTGTTCCACGCCGTTGCGCTGCTCCTCGATGGAATACCGGGTGAGCTTCCCGTCGAGAACCGGCACGGACAGCTGTATGCCGACGCTCCAGCTGCGGTCGAGCGGGGAGGCCGTGCCGTTCCAGTCATACCCGGCAGAGGTGGAAAGCGTCGGGTTCATCCCCCGCTTCGTGCCGGTCAGCCGATGTTTTGCAGATGCGACCTGAAATCTGCTCTGCAACACGTCCTGGCGGGCGAGGGCCTCCTCAATGAGCCGGTCCGGGTCGAGTTCGGGCTCGATGAGCTTCTGAAAGCCGCTCTGGGAAGCGATCTCGATTGTTCCCTCGTATCCGACGGCTTTCGCCAGGGCGGAAAGCGCGTTTCGCGCTTCGCTTTGCGCCTTGATTACCGCTACGTTCGTGTTCGCGACGTCGACGAGGGCTTTGGTGATGTCGTAGGGCGCGCGCGTGCCGACATCGACGAACCCGCGCACCTTGGTGAGATGCACCTCGTAACTCTTCAGCAGATCCCGCTGGACGTCGACCTGGGCCATCGCCTGGAGGGCGCGGTAATATGCCGTCTTGATCGTCACCGCCGTGGTGACATCGCTCCAGGAGCGGCCGGCGCGGGACGCGGCGTAATCCGAGTTCGCGGCGTTCAGTTTCGCCGAAGTCTGGCCGGAGTCGGTCAGGGTTTTGCGGAGGGAAATGCCGTTCGACGTCGAATCGGTCATACCGATGCCTGCCAGTGCCGCCGTGCGCCTGAACTCCTGGCGGTTCCGGGAAAAGTTCGACTGGACGTTCACCTTCGTGCCCATGCCGCTCCGGGTCGAGCCGATGCGGGCCCGGGAGGCATTCATGGCCGCCTCTGCGCTGCGGATGGTCGGGTGATGCTCCAGACCGTAGTCGAGACACTGTTCGAGCGACCAGGGGCCGGACGCCGGCTGCGCCGCCGCCGGAACCGAACCGGCAAGCAGTCCACCGATGCCGAACAGAAGGCAGTTCGTGAGGAACGATGATCCGAAACGGTTGTTCATGGTGACACAGGATATCACGCATCGGCTGATATGGCCAGAGCAAAAGCTGAGGGAAGCGTAAATAATAGTGCAAAATATAAATTAGGGATGCTTCCCTTTTCTCGCGAATCCGGTATAATCGCCAGCACACCCTCGTGGAGGATGGACGATGAGCCGGCGTATCGAAACGTTTCTCGCGGAAGATCTCGGGCCTCACGATTGCGACATTTCCGTCGAATGTCTCGGAGAGGCGGCCGCCAGACCCGCCGTCGGACGGGTGACCGCCAAGGCCTGCGGGATCATCTGCGGTCTCTGGCTGATCGAACCGGTCGTCCGGGCCGTCGAATCCCGCCGGTCCGCGTCGGGAAAGGCCGTCGTTCCGGCTTCGGTGAACATCCTCGCACGCGACGGCGATGCCGTGTCCCCCGGCGCCGTCGTGGCCGATCTTTCGGGCCAGGTCGGCACCCTGCTGACGGCCGAGCGAACCCTGTTGAACCTCGTCCAGCGTCTGTCGGGCATCGCAACCCTCACGCGCTCCTTCACCGACGCGATGAGAGGAACGGCGTGTCGCTTGCTCGACACTCGGAAAACCACGCCCGGCCTGCGCGACCTGGAGAAAGCCGCGGTCCGGGTCGGCGGCGGTGCGAACCACCGATTCGGCCTGTTCGATATGGTGATGCTCAAGGACAACCACATCACCGCCATGGGCGGCGACATTCGGGCCGCGGTGGCGGCCGCCAGAAGCCGCATCGGGCCGGCTCTGAAGATCGAGGTCGAGGTTGCGACGTTCGAGCAGCTCGAGGCGGCGCTCGACGCCGGCGCCGACATGATCATGCTCGACAACATGCCCCCCGACCTGATGAAACGTTGCGTGGTCCGCACGGCCGGTCGCGTGCCGCTCGAAGCCTCTGGCGGCATCACGCTCGAGACGGTCACCGCGGCGGCCGCGACGGGAGTGGACTACGTCTCCGTGGGCGCGGTGACGCACAGCGCGAAGGCCCTCGATATATCGATGAAAATACGGATCTGATTCCGGAAAACGAAGAAGAAGGCCCCGCCGACCGGCGGGGCCTTCGTGCTGGAAAGATGCGGCGAATCAGAAGCGGCCGACGAACCCGAAGACGGGGCCGGTGTAGCCGACCTTGATGCTGTTGGTCTCGGACTCGCCGTCGACCATGAAACCGCGGTAGCCGGCGGTCAGGAACCACTGCTCGCTCGTGGTGAGCGGGTTGAGGCGCCACTGCAGGTCGAGGGTGTAGTCGTAGGAACGGGCGCTGTTGTCGCCGACGGTGGCGCTGATGTATTTGAAACTGCCGTGAAGGCCGAAGGTGTCCGTGAACCGGGCGCGGCCGGCGAGGCCGATGTAGGGAATCGGCAGCAGTTCGCCCCAGGAACCGCCGATCGCGGCGTTCGTCGCGTCGCGGCCGCTCACGCTGAGATGCGCGTTGTCGAACTTCACGCCATACAGGAACTCGACGTGGCTCGGATCGACCTTGACCTTCGCGGGATCGCCGAACACCTTCAGCATGCGGGCGCCGCACAGATCGAACCAGACGTGCCGCAGCGTGAGGATGGCGCCGGCATTATAGTTTTTGTTATCGAACGTGACGGCCTTCGTGATCGTGCCCTGGTGCCGGACGATCGCGTAGTCGAGGGTGAGGCGGCTCCGCCGTGACAGCGTGTATCCGAAATGAAGGTTCGGGACGCTGCGGTCGTCGAAATTGCCGTTGTCTTCGAGGTCGATCTTCAGCCCTTCGACGTTGAGATCGCCGTACAGTTCCGACTGCCAGACGCCGAACGAGCCGCTCAAACGCTTGTTGATCTGCCACCTGTCAAAGTTGCCCTTCTGGTCGGCCTTGGGCGCCTGGACGTCCCACTGCCAGCCGAACGCGGCCCCGCCGACAAAGCAAAACAGACAGAGCGCGAATGCAAAACGTTTGATCATGTTATCCTCCGAATAAAATGTGTCTCTGAAACGCAGGCATTATAAAATCGGCCCTCCCCTCGACGCAAGAGGGCCGAAGAAATCAGTGAAAGGGAACGTCAGGAGCGGTTTGCCGTCGCGCCTTGCTGCTCGGCTTCCAGGAGGGAGGTCGCCTTGAGCCACGGCGGGCAGTATGGGGTTTCGCGGAGCCTGACGAAAGCCGCGACGACTGCCGGATCGAACTGGCTGCCGGCGCACCGGCCAATCTCCGCCATCGCCTCGTCGAAGGTCAGCGGCTTACGATACGGCCGGCACGACGTGATCGCGTCGAACGAGTCGGCGACCATGATGATGCGCGCGCCGATGGGAATCTCGTCGCCCTTCAGGTTGCTCGGATACCCTTTCCCGTCGAACCGCTCGTGGTGATGCTCGATGATCATGCAGACGTTTTTCAGGAACTCGATCGAGTTCAGAATGCCGGCACCGATCATCGGATGCGATTTGATCGTCTCGAACTCCTCGTCGGTCAGGCGGCCCGGCTTGAGCAGGATCTGCTCGCTGATGCCGATCTTTCCGACGTCGTGCAGGAGCGCCGCATGACGGATCGTGTCGACGTCTATCCGGGGAAGGCTCATCGCCAGGGCGAGAGAGACGCTCAGGTCCGTCACGCGGCGCGAGTGGCCGTGCGTATAGCTGTCCTTCGCGTCGATTGCGGCCGCCAGGGCTCGGATCGTTTCGAGGTAGACATTGAGGAGGTTGTGATACAGCCGGGCGTTCTCAATCGCAACCGAGGCCTGCGAGGCCAGTGTGTCGAGAAGATCAAGGTTTTCGGCCAGGAACGGCCCCTTCTTGTCGAGCTCGCGTTCGCAGTTGATGACGCCGATCAGGTTGTCGCGATTCAGCAGGGGCGCCGAGATCAGCGTCACCGGCTTGGGGCCCGTTTCCAGGGCGAGCTTCTTGAACTGGGGCTCGAGCGTCGTATTGGAGACGCGCAGGGGCTTTCGCTGCTTCGCGGCTTGGCCGGCGATGCCCTCGCCGAGCCTGAAGCGCACGTCCTTGATGCGCGCGTCGTCGAAACCGCGGGAAACCTGGACGTGCAGTTCCTGGTGCTCGTCCGAATACAGCATCAGCGTGGCCCGGTCGGAATCGGTGATGCGCGTGGTCATGTCGATGAAGTAGGTGAGGACGGAATCGAGGTCGAGCGACGAGTTGATGGCCTTCCCGAGCTCCTGGATCAGGCTGAGCTCGGCGACCTGCTGTTCGGTGCGCTCATACAGGTTCGCGTTCGCGATGGCCTGAGATATCTGCCCCGATATACTGAGGAGCAGGTTCAGGTCGTCTTCGGTGAACGCGCTGCCGGAACGCTTGTTGTTCACGTTCAGCACGCCGAGAAGCCCCTTGTTGTGCAGGATCGGCACCGACAGGACGGACCGCGTCGTGTATTCGAGCCTGCCAGACCGGTTCGCGAACCGTTCGTCCTTCGAGATGTCGCGGATGAGGACCGGCTGTTTCTGTTGGGCAACCCAGCCCGAAACACCTTCTCCGACCGGAACGGTGACCCGGCCGACGAGGTTTTTCGGCATGCCGATGGCGGCGTCGAGGGACAGTAGGTTCCGGAGCGGGTCGTAGGCCATCAGCGAACAGTTCTCGACGTCCATGACGTCCTGGACCTGCTGGAGGATCATGTTGAACAGCCGGTCGATATTCAACGTCTTCGACACCGACGAACTGATCTTGTACAGAGTCGTCAGATACTCGAGCTTTCGACGCGAATCGTCGAACAGCCGGCGGTTCTCGAAATGCGAGGTCAGCAGCCGGCCGATCGTGGTGAGCAGCTTCTCGTCGGCCTCGCTGAACGGCGTCCCGTCCTTCTTCTGATACGCGCTCAGCACGCCGACGAGCTGCTCCTTCGTCGCGAGCGGCACCGAGAGCACCGAGCGCGAGAAGTGATCGAGGAAGGAGAATTTCACGATATTGACGTCGTGAGTGACGTCCGAGATCAGCAGGGATTTCCGCTGCTGGGCCACGAAACCGTGAATGCCCTTCCCGAGCGGGATGCGAAGGTCGCCGAGTTCCTCGGGGAGGCCGATCTTCGCCTTCAGATACAGGTCGTCGCGATCGCCGTTGTAGATCATGAGCGAAACACCGTTGCATGCGAGGGCCGCGGCGATGTCGGCCACGACCTCGTCGAGCAGGTTTGCATCGCCCGCCCGCTCCGACAGTTTCTCGGAGATGGCGAACAGATTCGTCATCTCGCGCACCTGCTGGTTCGAACTGCTCAGCAGGCGCGCGTTCTCGAGGACCTTCGTCACCATCGAGGCGAGGGTGCTGAGCGTGGTGCAGTCGTCCTTCGTGAACGCGTTGATCTCGGACGAGTCGACCGAAATGACGCCGATGAGCTTGTCGCCCACCGTCAGCGGGACGGCCATTTCGGAGTAGATCGCCTCGGGGGTCTCGATGTAGCGAGGCTCGAGCAGGACGTTCGGAACGACGAGCGGCTCGCGGTTCTTCGCGACCCAGCCCGTGATGCCCTGGCCGATCGGAACCCGAATCTTCTTGACCTCCTGCGGATACGCGCCGCGGGCGACGGCGACCTCGAGATACCGCTTCTTGTCCTTGCGGAGGAGAAGGGCGCCGCAGGTGGCGTTCGTTATATCGATCGCTATATCCATCAGGAACTCGAGCAGGTTCTGAAAGTCCAGGGTCGAGTTCATGATGTTCGATGCCTCTTCGAGCACCGACAGGATCTTTTCCTTGCGGCGAAGCGCCTCGCGTTCGCACGCCATGTCGGTCTGCTGCTGGAAGAAGTGGTCGACC